>NZ_JBSYOO010000054.1:0-54216 GCF_058244675.1 Candidatus Thiodiazotropha sp. AKIB8
GGGGCGGCACCCTACTAAATTCCCGTGTAGGGTGCCGCCCCTGGCGCACCGGTCGCTGTTTCAGCAATTGACCAGCTATCTGGAACTTCTTCTTTTGTACCGCTAACCTACTTTCTCTACCACTTCGACTGAACTTTCCGGGCAGTTTTTCTGTAACAGCTCCAGAAACTGCTGTGTACAGGCGTCCCAGGAGTAGCGTTCAGCATGTTCACGGCAGCTTCTCCTGTCGACTTCCAAGGCTCGGGTGGTGGCTGTTTTGAGGTCTTCGTCCATCCAGCCGTTGAGGCCGTTTTTAATCACATCCAGTGGCCCTTCAACCGGGTAGGTGGCTACCGGTACGCCACAGGCCATGGCTTCCAGCATCACCAGGCCGAAGGTGTCGGTACGGCTTGGGAAGACCATTACGTCTGCTGAGGCAAGCAAACTGGCAAGCTCGCCATTTTTCCGGTAACCAAGGAAACTGGCGTCTGGGTATTGCTCTTTCAGGCTTGCCAGGGCGGGGCCGTCTCCGATAACAACCTTTGAACCGGGGATGTCGAGATCAAGGAAATCCTTGATGTTTTTTTCCACCGCGACCCGTCCAAGATAGAGTGAGATAGGGCCTGGAAGATCGAGCACTTTCTCCTCCCTGGGCACGAAATGGTCGATGTCTACACCCCGTGTCCAATATTCGAGGTTCTTGAAACCATGCGCCTCTAAAGTCGCTTTCATGGAACTGGTTGCAACCATGGTGACCGCCGCTTTGCTATGGAAGGTTCTGACAAAGGCGTAGGAGAGTGAGAGAGGGATTGGTGCACGCAGACGCACATACTCCGGGAATCGGGTATGGTAAGTCGTGGTGTATGGGAAGTTATTACGCAGGCAGTAGCGGCGGCCAGCCCAACCGATCGTTCCTTCGGTGGAGAGATGGATCGCATCGGGCTTGAACTCGTTTAACAGCTTATTAATCTTACTGTAGGGAAAGAGTGAAAGTGGTATGTCTGGATAAGTCGGCATGGGCAGCGTGCGGAATAGTTCCGGATTGATGCACAGTACCTCATGGCCCCACTGCTCCAGTATCGATATGGTTTTGTTAAGCGTACGTACGACGCCGTTAACTTGTGGGTACCACGCGTCCGTCAGTATCGCTATCCGCATATTGATCTTTTTTCCTATCCAGTAGTTGCATTGATTCGTCGACCCAATGGATCAACTTGAGGGAACCATCGGTCTCTTCAGCAATGGCGGTACAGCTTTCAACCCAGTCACCACAGTTGGCATAGGTCAGCCCTTCCAGATCATTGATGACCGCATGATGAATATGTCCGCAGATGACCCCTTCCAGATCCCGTTCACGGGCTGTCTGGATCACCGCATGTTCAAAGTTACCGATATATTTAACTGCTTCTTTGACCTGGCGTTTGAGGTAGGCCGAGAGGGACCAATAACCGAATCCAAGGCGGCGTCTTGCCAGGTTAAACCAGCGGTTGAGCCATAGCAGCAGGTCATAGGCATCACTGCCGAGATGAGCGAGCCATTTGTTGTTCATTACCACACCATCGAACTCATCCCCGTGCAGCACCAGGAAGCGTCGACCGTCGGCTGCCTCGTGTATGATCTCTCGATGGATCTCGATGCCTGAAAAGTGGAAGTTCAGGTAGTCCCGCAGCAGTTCGTCATGGTTGCCCGGGACATACACCACCCGGGTCCCTTGTTTGGCTTTTTTAATCACCAAGTTGATGATTTCGTTATTGATAGATGGCCAGTACCATCCTGATCGCATTTTCCAGAAATCGAGAATATCCCCTACCAGGTAGAGATTTTCGCTCTCTGTGTTTTTAAGGAAATCCAGCAGGTACTCGGTGCGGGCAGCTCTTAAACCGAGATGGGTATCGGACAGAAACAGGCTTCTATATTTCAGTGATGCCATCTGACTTCTCGCTTTGTATTGGCCTCGATTCACTGTGTGCGAACCTTAGTGGTTTCCTGTTGCAGTTTTATGAGAGGATGATGATTTGTTTATGACAGGGTCGATTTTTTAGGTCTAAGCTGGTAGAAGAAGCCGCACTATGGTGATGCAAAACGAAAACAATGTTGGGCTCCGTCGATTGATCAACGCAATGCGTTTCTCAATGAAGGGATTTCGGTCTACCTACAAGAATGAGGAGGCGTTCAGGCAGGAGGTTCTGCTGCTGATCATTCTGGGGCCTTTGGGACTCTGGTTGGGTGACACGGGTATCGAGAAGGCCCTGCTTGTCGGGCCTCTGCTGATTCTACTTATTGTGGAACTGCTCAATAGCGCAATCGAGAGCGTCGTTGATCGCATAAGCACCGAGAATCATAAGCTCTCGGGTCGTGCCAAGGATCAGGGCTCGGCCTCAGTCTTTGTATCACTGTCACTGGTGGCCCTGTGCTGGATATTAGTGCTGTTTTTCTGACCTCTCAGAACAAATTTAGGAGTGATGCATCAGACTTGAATTATGAACCAGATAACTGAACCTATGGCATTGGACGCCACAATCCGCAATGCTGTGCGCGCTGTAATAGTTCGTAATGAGGCTGTATTGATGCAGAAAAAATGGGCACAAGAGAGGGGCGTCTGGTACACCTTGCCAGGTGGAGGCCAAGAGGTGCAGGAGACACTGACCGAAGCACTGCAACGGGAGTGTGAAGAGGAGATTGGTACGACTGTTGAGGTGAACGGTTTACTCAGCGTCGCCGATTTTTTTAAACAACGTAAAACAGAGCCCCCTACAAGACGTCATCTGATCGAGTTTTTATTTGCCTGTTCAGTGTCTGAAGATTATCTGCCTAAGTCTGGCACGCACCCCGACAAACACCAGGTAGAGGTTGTCTGGCTCCCTTTTGCGGAGTTTGCAAATGTCTCACTTTTCCCCACCAGTCTTGGTGTCGATCTGCAACCTTTGGTCGAAGGCAATAAACCACTCTACCTGGGAGTGATCGACTAAGATGTCGCTACCAAAAACAATCAATGAAAACCTACATTTTCTTCTGGTGGAGATTGGCTCACATCTATCGGTGTTGAAGGAGTATCTTAATCTTACGGTTACTACCCCGCCATCCCGCCTGATAGAACGGCAGGGTTATGTCGAAAATCTCAGACTGAGTATTCACAACCACTGCATGTCGGAGATTTCCACTACTGAGGCTCAATCTGGGGCTAGTCAGCTATTGCGGGCTGTAGCAGATATTGCCACTCATTTGGAGAGAATATCCGAACTCAGCAGAGAGGCGATGTTACAAAGTTTTCAGGTTCAGCAAAGGCGCCTGCTGAAGCGTGGTAAGTATCTATCAATGTTGGACAGAGTGAGCAGTGCCCTGGATATGATCGAGCCGTCACTTTCTGAAAAAGATACCCGACGGGCACTGAAAATCGGTCGTGTTGAGCAACGTCTCGATCAAGCTTATCAAAAGCAGTTGTTGAACTATTCGAAACAACTGAAGAAAGATAAGCGTCCCGCAGACCATATCTCCCTGATTATGCTGGGACGCAGTATTGAACAGATGGGTAATGCACTGTTGCGTATCAGTGAGGCAATCATCTCCGCTTCCATGGGGCAACATTTCAATACCGATCGCTACCACACTTTAAATGCATCGCTTACTGAACTGAAGGCTGTCAATGATAACGAGGATCTTCAGGTTCATACGATAGCAGAGACCAAATCAGGTAGTGCGATCAATGCGGTTGCCAGTGTAGGTGAGCCTGGTTATCACGGTGTTTTCAAGGATGGCCGAAAACGAAAACTGAAGGAAGAGAAGCAGCGCGTAAACGACTGGCACGAGATATTCCCAGGGCTGGCGCCAAAAATACTCGCCTATCAGAAGCGTGGTGACTCAGCGGCATTATTGATCGAACATCTGGCTGGACAGACCTTTGAACAGATCCTACTGAGTGGTTCAGATCGCCTTTTTGAAGAGAGTTTTTATCATCTAACCAACACGCTTGGTCAGGTGTGGAGTGAAACCCGAACCAAAAAGCCCGTCTCAGCAAGTTATATGAAACAGCTCGCCAAACGTATGGATGATGTCTATGGCATACATCCGGAATTCAATCAGACCGGAGCGTCAATTGGTTCGCAGAAGTTGCCCTCATTTGATAACTTGTTAGAAAAGCTTCAGCAGTTCGAGGAGGATGTTCGGGCTCCGTTTTCAGTCTATATCCATGGTGATTTCAACATCGATAATATTATCTACGATCCAGATGAAAAAAGGATCAATTTTATCGATCTGCACCGATCGCAATATATGGATTATCTGCAGGATATAACTGTTTTTATGGTCTCGAATTACCGCTTACAAGCGTTTGATCCCCGTGTAAGACAACGTATTGCTGCCCTGTGCCAGGGTATCTATCTATTTGCCCGTGCTTATGCGCGAAAAGTTAATGACGAAACCTTTGAGATCCGACTGGCATTGGGTTTGATTCGTTCTTTTGCCAGCTCAACCCGTTTCATACTCGACAAATCCCTTTCCAGGGCAATGTTCTATCGCGCCGTCTATCTCATGGAACGGTTGCTTGTTACAACGTCCAAACCCAAGCGCCAGTTCAAGGTGCCGATTCAGGAGATATTCATTGGTTAAAATTAAAATCGGGGTTGTTGGTATTCCCGGTAAGTGGTCCACAGAGGCATTGGCTGACGCAGTAGAAGAGGCCACCGGATATCGCCTGGTAATCGACATGGCGGAAGTGACGGCCGAGCTTGATACGGGTCGCTTGGTCTATCGCGGTGAGGATCTTACTCAATTCGATGCGCTGCTGGTTAAAAAGATCAGTGCTGAATACTCTCACCACACTTTGGACAGGTTGGAGATGCTGCGTCAACTGGAACGGGCAGGGGTTCGGGTGTTCAGTCGGGTTGAAAGAATCATCCGACTTATAGATCGTCTCAGTTGCACTATGTCCCTATACAATGCAGATATTCCCATGCCTGAAACCCGGATAACTGAAGATCTTCAAGAGGCTGTGAATACAGTAGACCACTTTGGCTCGGCAATTTTCAAACCCCTCTATTCCACTAAAGCCAGGGGGATGACATTGATTGAGAGTCAGCTTGGGGCTGAGCAGGTGAAAACAAAGATCAGCGATTTCCAAGCTCAGAATCCGGTGATGTATATCCAGAAGAGACGACAGCTACCCGGTAAGGATCTCGGAATGGTATTCCTGGGTGGCGAGTATCTTGGCGCCTATGCGCGGGTCGGTAAAGAGGGAGCCTGGAATACCACCATCCTCAGTGGCGGTCGCTATGAAGGGTATCAGGCCAGTGATGAGTTGGTCGAATTGGCAACCAAGGCCCAAGCGGTCTTTGGACTCGATTTTACGACTGTTGATGTGGCAGAGACAGATCAAGGGCCAGTGGTGTTTGAGGTCTCTGCATTTGGTGGCTTTCATGGTGCGCTGAAGGGAATTGGTATCGATGTGCCTAAACTCTATGTCGCCTATGTGCTGAAGGAGTTGTCTGCATGAGTGAACATAAAGAGAACGCGTTACCAGTAGATGCTGAAGCTGCTGCCAGATTATTGATGCAGGGCCAGACATTGTGTGAAAAACAGCTCTATCTGAGCCTGGGTGATTATTCTCTCGCCATTGCTTCAAACAGCCAGCCACTTCTTAATTGTTTGTCACAATATTTTTCCCACCTTCCTCAGCAGCAAAACAAGGCAGAGAAGACGGTGGTTGCGATTGAGAGTGATGTGCTGGAGAGTGGATTATCCTTCATGGACTGGAAACGGGAACCTGGTAAAAGCGGTCGAAAGGATGCCTATATTGAATTGCCTGATGGTCGTCTTCTGCTGAAAGTTCGCACCGGAATGATGTTTCTGCAGAGCCAGGAGCGGCTTATCGCAGCCGGTCCCTGTCTGCAGTACGACAATCAGCTTATCAATTACATAAACTCGCAAATCATGAACTGGCTGCAGCATCGGAATTGGTTGATCAGCCATGCAGCAGGTTTGATGCTGGGAACCAATGCCTTGGCCATTGCCGGTTTTTCGGGGGGTGGGAAGTCCACTTTGATGCTCCATCTGATGGAACACCCAAAAAGTTGTTTTCTAACCAATGACAGGCTCTTTTTAAGAGCTGGTGAATCTGCTGTGGAGGCTGTGGGGATACCTAAGCTACCTCGTATCAACCCCGGTACAGTGGTTAATAATGAGCGCCTGAAGAGTTTAATCAATGAGCCCCGCCGTAGCGAACTTCTGCAGATGCCAAAACAGGATTTGTGGGATCTCGAAGAGAAATTCGATGTTGATATTGAACATTTCTACGGTAAAGGCCGAATCAATACATCGACACCAGTGCCCTTGGCTGGCCTGTTGATCCTCAACTGGAATCGGGAAGAGACGGCACCTGTTGAGATAAATGAAGTAGTTCTTAGCGAGCGCAGTGAATTATTGAAAGCAGTCATGAAATCACCCGGACCTTTTTATCAGGATCGACAGGGGCAGTTTCTTGAAGATGAAGACCCCTTGCCAACAGAGCCCTATCAGTCATTACTGAAAGAGATCAGTGTTTATGAGGTGACGGGACGTCTCGATTTTGAAGCACTGACAGCATTGTGTTTTGAACGCTGGGGCAGTTGATCAATTAAGAGTTGGGTTGTCGTGAAAATTACCGGAACTATGTAAGAGGTATAGAGACAATGGCGCGTGAACTGATGTTACTCAGACATGGGAAGTCTGACTGGACAGAGCTGGTGGAGGATTTTAAACGACCCCTGAAAGATCGCGGTAAGCGGGGAGCGCAACGCATTGGAGTGTGGCTGTTACAACAGCGACTGCAACCCGATTATGTGATCAGCTCTCCAGCGGAACGTGCCATCATTACAGCACAAAAGGCTGTCAAAGTGATGGGGCAGGATGCAGATGCAATTATTCAAGAGCGGCGAATTTATGCTGCCAGGGTCGATGATCTGTTAAAAGTCCTTGCGGAAATCCCCGAAGATGCCAAACGTGTTTTGTTGGTGGGGCATAATCCAAGTCTTGAGGCATTGACAGAATATCTGGAAGGTAAGCGGATACCCCTACCTAAGGATGGCAAGCTTTTACCTACTGCAACAATTGCTAGAATAAAAATGCCATCAGATTGGCAGAAGCTGAAACCTGGCGATGGAAAGTTACGCACAATTATCCGCGCAAGCAGTCTGGATAAAAAGTTCCCATATCCAGATCACAGCAGTTCAGAGATGCGCGATCGTCCTGCTTATTACTACAATCAGTCGTCAGTGATTCCCTATCGCATCAAAGATGGGAAAGCTGAAATTCTACTTGTCAAATCCAGCAAGCAGAAGCATTGGGTTGTACCGAAGGGGATAAGTGAGCCCTGGATGACCCTGCAAGCCTCAGCTGCGAAAGAGGCGCTTGAAGAGGCGGGTGTTGAGGGTGATGTGGGGCGTGATTCTCTGGGTAGTTATACCTATGAAAAATGGGGGTCCGAATGTTCAGTGGAAGTTTACCCGATGCTGGTTAAAAAAATGATCCCTGAAGATCAATGGGAAGAGCGCCATCGTGGGCGTGAGTGGTTGTCACCTGAAAAAGCCATTGAACGCATTAAGCAGGCAGAGCTGAAACCATTGATTAAACAGTTGGCAAAACGCCTTTCGAAAAAGAGATGACCATTCCATTGCGAGAACAATTATTCTTTCTGGTGTCTTATGCCTAGAGTAATCGCTGCACTTTTACGACACGGAGAATACCATCAGCTAGAGAATACCCCCAGCGCCTGGCAGCCGTTTCAGTTAACAGATAAAGGATTAGAACAGGCCAAGCGTTCTGTATCTCTGTTACAAGGGGCGCTGCAGATGTTTAACTGGGATCTATGTCCGGTGATCGACAGCTCACGACTCCTGCGGGGTTGGCAGACTGCTGATGCAATAGGAGAAGGATTAACTAATATTCTTTCTTCGCCGATAGGGATTGAATCCTTTGATGAACTGGCTGAACGTAGCCTGGGGTCTGCTGCCAACCTGACACTTCAGCAAATTGAGTCAATAATAGAATTGGACCCACGTTTCAATGAACTTCCAGCGGATTGGAAATCGAACAGTCAATATCAATTGCCTTTGCAAGGCGCAGAGTCATTGATGCAGGCAGGCGAAAGAGTGGCCAAACATTTAGATCATAGAATGGCTGAACTACAACAGCGGGTTGAGACCGATACAGTGAAACTTTTTGTCGGCCATGGTGCTGCTTTTCGACATGCAGCACACCGTTTGGGCGTAATGGAGTTTGATCAGATTGCAGCGCTGAGTATGTACCACTGCCGCCCTGTTTTTTTAGAACGAAGATACGCAGGATCCTGGCGTCATCTGACCGGAGAGTGGAAGGTTCGCTCTCGAGGAGAGGCATTTGTCGATTAAGGCTGACAATACAACTAAAAAACACCATCATAAGCGGCTGCCAAAATATCATGGGCTGAAGTGGATTACACCGGATTTACCCACCAGCAGCGAACTCTGGCCACTAGGTAAACAACGCTCTATCGTCAAGGAGAGAGGACAGCGCAATTCAACAGAACGACTACTCAATGAAATATTGGTCAAGGAGAAGTGGCAATGGCCTAAACGAGAGTTGATGTTCTTTTCTGACTTGCATGCTGACACTGATGCTTTTATCGCATCTCTGGTGGCATCTGGTGGTGTCAGAAAAACCGGTGATAAAGATAGCGATTTAAAGTTGACCCAGAGAGGTCGTCACGCCTGTTTTGTAATAGGCGGTGACTGCTTTGATAAAGGGCCAAGTAATCTAAGATTGCTACGGGTGATAGCTCGTTTACGAAAGCTCGGTGCCCGGGTCTCTATATTGGCGGGAAATCATGATATTAGAATCAAGCTGGGCATCTCTTCTGTAGGCATGGATGCAGACCCAAGGCACGATCATTTCTTTATTCGCATGGGAAGTAAGGCGGTTCCCATGTTACGTGAAATTGCTGATGAGTATCTGCAAGGAAAATCAGCATTGAAGGGTATCCCCCCAACCAGAAGTTGTCGTCGTTTGCTCTATCCTCCCAAGCGATGGTTTACTGAATTCCCTAAAATGGCTGGTTGGGTGATGCCAGAAAAGCGCCTGGCCAGAGAGCTAAAACGCTTGAAAGAGAAGATAGAGAGTTTTGAATCAGACTGTGAAAAGGCAGGGCTATCGTTGCGGCAGGTCTATGCGGCAGTACTGAAATGGCAGGCCCTGTTTCTTAAGTCGAGTGGTGAATTCAGCTGGTTCTTCAGGGATATGAAATTGGCTTGTCGTCATGGCTCCTTTCTGTTTGTTCATGCGGGAATTGATGACCGGATGGCAAAGCTGATCAATCGCAAAGGGGTTAAATATCTGAACAATCAGTTCAAAGAGGATATCGATGATGAGATATTTGAGTTTTACTACGGCCCTCTGGCGAATGTGATTAGAACAAAATATCGGGATGTGGACATGCCGTTGACCCGCAAGGGTGTCAAACTGATGCATGAAATAGGGATCTATGCGATTGTGCATGGACATGCCAATCGTTATCACGGTCAACGCATAATGTTACGCAAAGGGCTGTTAAACTTTGAGTGTGATGCAACTCTTGATCGACACTCCCGTAAAAAGGAGGGATTGAAAGGTGAGGGGGCAGCAGTGACCATCTTTCACCCCGACAGACTTGTGTTGGGAATCAGTACCGACTATCCCCAGATTAAAGTATTCGATCCGAAGTCTATTATGATAAAGAGAAAAGCACATGCGCCAGGGTAAAAAAAATTTCCGTCATGAATCAATTCAGGATAGAGCCTCAATACAGAGTTTATTGAAATCTATTACTCAAGGGATAGGCAAAGGCAGCTTGGTGCTTAGTGACGATGAGGGTGAGATGGAGTTGAAACCTGATGGCTTATTGCAACTGAAGGTGACCGCATCACAGGATACTGACAAACACAGACTCAATCTTCGGATTACCTGGACTGCGGCTAATGGTGAAGGGAAAAAGCAGAAAAAACTGAAAGTAAAATCAGGTTGAATCAGTCGCTCATCTTACTAGGGCCTGAGTTCGTCACAACTATCTTAGACTGCAGGTGATCGAATCAAACCTTAGCATGGATGGTGTGAAGCGGAATCCGGAATTATTGGCGCACTGCTCTCCCGGATTCCGTTGCACTCCATCCAGGCTACCTTGCTTGGTATTTTTTAAAGAATTTTGCGGTAAGGTGCTATTAACCGCCATAGATGGCTTATGATCGAGACAACAGAGATACAACCAGACCTGATCCAACAACTGGCAAAGCTACTGCGCCATAAGGCGTATCGCATGGTTGTCGCAGAATCATGTACCGGTGGATGGCTTGCCAAGGTTTTGACCGACCTCCCCGGCAGCAGTGACTGGTTTGACCGAGGATATGTCACTTACAGCAACCAAGCCAAACATGAGATGTTAGGCGTCAACCAGGAGACCTTGGATCAATTTGGTGCCGTTAGTCTGGAAACAGTTCAAGAGATGACCAAGGGGGCATTAGATGAAAGCGGGGCGGATGTTGCAGTCGCCATCAGTGGTATTGCAGGCCCAGGGGGAGGGAGCGATGAAAAGCCTGTCGGTACGGTCTGTTTCAGTTTTTTGTTTTCAAACGGTGAGAGCGTGTTGGATCAGCTCTGCTTTAAAGGGGATCGTGATCAGGTCAGGCGGCAGTCGGTGATCCATGCACTCGAAACAGTCATTGAACAGTTAAAGCATGTCTGACCAGCGTCTATTCTTTGCCCTTTGGCCCAGTGCTGAGGTACGGGATCAACTACATCAATGCCTGGAGCAGGGACCATCCGTAAAAGGGCGTCCTCATCATCCAGCAGATCTGCATATGACTTTAGTCTTTCTCGGACAGGTGAGGGCAGAGCGGATCACCTGTATCAGAGAGGCAGCAGATTCGATGGATGTGCAAAGTTTCTCCCTGCAGATCGATCATAGCGGATATTGGCCAAGGCCTAAGATAGTCTGGGCTGCACCTGAAACTACACCTCATCCATTAACCCGGTTGGTCGATGATTTAAAACATCGATTGACAAGTTGCGGATTCGAACCGGAACAGCGGCCCTATCGTCCCCATGTGACTCTTTATCGGAAAGTGCCACACCATCAACCATGGCGTTTGCAGAGTGCTATTCAATGGGATGTTAATGAGTTCGTTCTAGCAACCTCGAACAATCCCGGGTCGAATCAGAATAGGTACCAAATATTGGATCGTTGGCCGTTACAACAATCGGATAACAGCCAACAGTGAAGTGGTGGGGTATGGCCCCACCCTACACTTTATATCGACAGGTAGGGTGGGGCCATGCCCCACCAAATCGCGCTGGAAATTCACAAACCACCTGGAATCTTCTGCAGAACCTTAACTATCACCACAGCCAGGTAGCCTGGATGGAGCACAGCGGAATCCGGGATGGTTGGTGCGCTGTTCCCCCGGATTCCGTTACACTTCATCCAGGCTACGGACTATTCAATAAGACCTTAATGAGTTCGTTCTAGCAACCTCGAACAATCCCGGGTCGAATCAGAATAGGTATCAAATATTGGATCGTTGGCCGTTACAACAATCGGATAACAGCCAACAGTGAAGTGGTGGGGCCATGCCCCACCAAATCGCGCTGGAAATTCACAAACCACCTGGAATCTTCTGCAGATTCTTAACTATCACCACAACTGACTTTGTAGGGTAATCAGGTAAACTTTGAGAGTGGGTGGCACTCGAAAATAAAGCCTCAAACATTCTCCAAGATATAGTCTACAAATGCCCGGTCAGCGCGGGACAGGTAACCCCCTTTTTTCCAGGCCAGAGAGAGATCTAGAAACACAGGCTCAGAGAAAGGCACCGCAACCAAGTCCTGTTGAACATCCTGTTCTATTACCATGCGCAGAAAGGTGGTGATACCGAAGCCTTGTCGAACGATCGCCTTGGTCAATGGAATCAGATTGGTCTCAAAAGCAATGATCGGCTCCTGTTGGCGTTGGTGACTGAAGCGATCAATAAACTCCCGTAAAAAATAGCCCTGTTTGAAGACTACCAATTCATGGCTGAAGAACTCTTCCATACTGATGCACTCTTGTTTCGCAAAAGGGTGATCCTTTGGTACACAAGCCACCATCTCCTCACGGGTTAAAAACCTGGTCTCCAGATCCGCCGGAGGGGCATCCGCCACGACAACCCCTAAATCGAGTTCCCCTGCACGTATCATCTCTTGCAGGCGACGTGTACCTTGCTCAAAAACAGAGAGCCTCAATTCAGGATAGCGATGTTTGAATCCCATCAGAAAAGGGGGGAAATAGTAAGAGCCCAACATACTTGGAATGCCGATCCGAACCTCGCCTTTCGTCAAGCCTTTAAGTTCACTCATCTCCAGTTCAGCCACATTGGCCTGCTGCAATAGCTGTTCGGCATGGCCGAGTAAGACTTCGCCTTCGGTGGTTACGGTGATCTGTCGCTCACTTCGCTGAAGTAGAGTGAGATCCAGTTCTGACTCCAGCTTCCGGATCGCGATACTGATGGCGGGTTGTGCAATATGGAGATGACGAGCTGCTGCGCTAAAGCCCCCCTGATCAACCACTGCCTTGAAATAACTCAGTTGCTTTAAATTCATAAATAAATAATATAGAAAATATTAAAATAATATATTTTAATTATAGATGATCCCTCGCTAAGCTCAATCTTCCATTTCAGACAGATTGAGAAGATGATTCAGACCCACACAACAGAATTCTGGCGAGCAACAGTGGCACTATGTGTCGGCTCGATCATGGTGTTCAGTAATCTATACATCACCCAGCCTCTGTTGCCACTGATTCGCGAAGTGTTCGCTGTCGATTCTCTCCAGGCCACAATGAGTCTATCTGTGGCAACCCTCTCACTGGGGGGGGCTCTGCTGTTGCTTGGGCCACTGTCAGATGCCGTAGGTCGGCGGGTGGTCATCTTTACCAGCCTGATTCTCTTGTGCCTGACTACCGTTGCTGCTGCATTTGTTACCGACTACACACAGTTATTGGTGTTGCGGGGTATGCAGGGGGCTTTCATCGCCGGTCTGCCCGCTGCAGCGATGGCTTATATGGGAGAGGAGTTTGAGCCAAAAGGGCTGCTTCTGGCAGTGGGTCTCTACATTGGCGCCAACTCACTTGGGGGGGTGGCCGGTCGTTTGATCAGTGGTCTGGTTGCCGCTGAGTGGGGGTGGTCTTATAGTTTTATGACGTTGGCTGGATTCGATCTTATCTGTCTGATCACTGTTGTCTGGTTGTTACCTGCCTCAAGTCGCTTTAAGGCTAAACCTTTGAGTCTGGGGCATGTGATGAGTGGGCTCTCCGGCCACCTTCGTAATCCCCTGATACTGGCCGCCTGCTTTATCGGCGGGCTGAACTTTATGATTTTTGTGAATCAGTACAGCTACATCACCTTTGTTCTGGCTGATGAACCATTCACTCTTACATCCTCCTGGTTGGGATTGCTTTTTCTGACTTATCTGACAGGCACCTTAGCTGCCGGCTTTTCTGGACGACTGGTGCACAATCGCTCCCAGCCAGTAGCCATAGGCGTGGGTATTGCGGTTTTTATGATCGGTACCTTGCTAACTTTGAATCAGCAGCTGAACTGGATTATTGCCGGCCTGTTTATCAATGCACTGGGATTTTTCTTTGCCCACTCACTGGCGGCAGGCTGGGTCGCTGGGCATGCAAAGAGCGCTCGAGGCAGTGCTACATCGCTCTATCTGATGTTCTACTATGCCGGAGCCACCTTGGGTGGTTTCTATCTGGAACCCTTCTGGCGCTGGTTGGGTTGGTCAGGTGTTGTTGCCGGCTCACTTCTGATATTAACCATCACCCTGAGTCTGGCTGTTTGGCTGGGTAGATATGAGCGTAGATACAGTAGAACCGGCAGTGAGTATCCTGAAGAAACCCTGGTGGGTGCAAGGGTAGCGGTCAATTCTGCATCGAAGCTATTTTCTACAAAATCAGGTACTTGCTATTAGAATGGAGCGGTCAACTGATTTTTTAGGTTAAAACAAAGGCATAGCTTCATTGCTGCCCCACTTACTTTAACTATTACGTTTGTAACTGATTCATTGTTGTTGGTTTCTATTGCAGATTGAGAATTGAGACATGAAAAAGCATTGTAAAGTAGAGAGTCACTGCTAGAAAAAACTTACAAGTCATCAGTATTTTAAATAGGTGGGAGAGAAACTCCCCTCTCCCCTTGCGGGAGAGGGGCTGGGGGAGAGGGGGGTGAACAAACACCCTATTTTCTCCAACAATCAGCAAGAAAAATATGATTGATCAATGCGCTTTTATCAATCAATCAAATGAAACGCTTCGCGTACACCCTCTCCCCAACCCCTCTCCCGTAAAGGGAGAGGGGCTTTCAGAGTTGTTCTGAGAAGATTGAAAGTTAATCGGGCAGCAGTGGCATAGGTTTTATCTGTTGAAGACTCATGACGTGAGCTTGTGGCTGTGTGATAATTCTGTCCATTGAATAATTTCGTAAGATCACAGATGAGGATTCACCGAATGGATGAAAACCGTACAAAGGCCTTGAGTGCTGCTCTTGGACAGATTGAGAAGCAGTTCGGCAAAGGCTCCGTCATGCGTATGGGCGATACCAATGCCATCAGAAATATCGAGGCTATCTCGACTGGCTCGATCAGCCTGGATGTTGCCCTGGGTGTGGGTGGCCTGCCCAAAGGTCGCGTGGTTGAAATCTATGGTCCGGAATCTTCAGGTAAAACCACGCTTACCCTGCAGGTGGTTGCCGAGGCTCAAAAGGTAGGTGGCACAGCGGCCTTTATCGATGCAGAGCATGCCTTGGATCCTCAGTATGCAGAAAAGCTCGGAGTCAATGTGGATGAGTTGCTGGTCTCTCAACCGGATACCGGCGAGCAGGCCCTCGAGATTACCGACATGTTGGTACGATCCGGTGCAGTTGATGTGGTGGTTATCGACTCGGTGGCAGCACTGACGCCGAAGGCTGAGATCGAAGGGGATATGGGCGATTCTCATGTGGGACTTCAGGCTCGTCTGATGTCGCAGGCGTTGCGTAAACTTACCGCGAATATCAAACGCACCAACTGTCTGGTGATCTTTATTAACCAGATACGTATGAAGATTGGTGTCATGTTCGGTAGTCCGGAGACGACCACCGGTGGTAATGCGCTGAAATTCTACTCTTCGGTACGCCTCGATATTCGTCGTATCGGTGCCATCAAAAAGGGTGATGAGGTCGTGGGTAACGATACCCGTGTCAAGGTGGTTAAGAATAAAGTGGCGCCACCATTCAAACAGGTTCAGTTTGAAATCCTCTATGGCGAGGGTATTTCACTACAAGGTGAGATTATTGAGCTGGGTGTTAAACAGGGCATAGTTGATAAATCAGGGGCCTGGTACAGCTATAACGGTGACCGTATTGGTCAGGGTAAGGAAAACGTACGTAATTTTCTCAAGGAAAACCCTGACATTTCCAACGAAATCGAAACACGTATCCGTGCTGAACTCTTACCTGTAGATGAAAAGGAAGAGAAATTGGAAGAGGCAGAAAGCTGAGCGAAGCCGACTCCGACTACACTGATATCGAAATCTCGGCGGTCAGATTTCTGGCCGCTCGGGAGCATTCCCAAGAGGAACTCAGGCGCAAACTCCTCAAGCGTCATTACGACTCCGACCAGATCGAACGGGTATTGGAAGAGTTGAGCGCTTCCGATCTACTTAGTGATGCCCGTTTTACAGAGGCCTTCGTAGAGAGTCGTATCAGGAAAGGGCAAGGCCCTGTTCGTATTCGGCTGGAACTGCGTGAGCGGGGGGTAGCCAGTCAACTGACTGAAGAGGCATTGGAAGCCTATGCCGATCAGTGGTGGAATCTCCTAAAGGAGGTTCATGACACCAAGTTTGGTTGCGAGAAGGCCGATTCCAATAAAGCGCTGGCTAAACGGGCTCGTTTTCTCGAATCACGAGGTTTTCCTGGCGAGCTCATCCGGGCATTGTTGTTGGACTAGTGGACCGCAGGCCTACTAGACACCATCTCTCTTAACTTCATAGAACATAGAGATGCTTGCACCATTCTGTGGCAAAAAAGGCGTTTGCAATCTCAAGCTTCAGCATGTGGAATCCTGGGATTTTTTGTCTATACTCCCGAACCGGAATTGATCAGAGGTTCCCAAGGTTTTTATACAACCAAAAACGGGCATTTTTTCTCTGATCCTGTTATCTTCTATTGTTTGTTTTTTAACGGTAATTTAACGCTCTAATCATGAAAACCAGCGCTGACATTCGCAAAGCCTTCCTGGACTATTTCGACCAACATCAGCATCAGGTGGTCACCAGCAGCCCCTTGGTTCCGCAAAACGATCCAACGTTGCTTTTCACAAATGCCGGTATGGTGCAGTTCAAGGATCTATTTCTTGGGCGCGAGAAGCGGGATTACAGCAGGGCGGCAAGCTCTCAGCGCTGTGTCCGGGCTGGTGGTAAGCATAACGACCTTGAGAATGTCGGTTACACAGCCCGTCATCACACCTTCTTTGAAATGCTGGGCAATTTCAGTTTTGGTGACTATTTCAAGCGAGATGCCATCAATTATGCCTGGGAGTTTCTGACTGAGACTATAGGTCTACCCTCGGAAAAGCTCTGGATTACCGTTTACCAGGATGATGAAGAAGCGGCCGATATCTGGCTAAAAGAGATCGGTGTCGATGCTGACCGCTTTACCCGTATTGGTGACAAACCGGGCGGTAAGCGATATGAGAGCGACAACTTCTGGTCGATGGGTGACACAGGGCCCTGCGGACCCTGTTCCGAGATCTTTTACGATCATGGGGAAGAGATCTGGGGCGGTCCTCCAGGCACACCGGAGGAAGAGGGCGATCGTTACATCGAAATCTGGAATCTGGTCTTCATGCAATACAATCGGGATGCAGATGGTGAGATGACTGCATTGCCGAAGCCGTCAGTTGACACAGGTATGGGTCTTGAACGATTGGCCGCAGTACTGCAAGGCGTACACAGCAACTACGAGATTGACCTGTTTGCCCATTTAATAGAATCGGCGGCCAAGGTAACCGGATGCGACAACCTGCAAGAGAAGTCATTAAGGGTTATTGCCGATCATATTCGTTCCTGCGCTTTTCTGATTGTTGATGGGGTTTTACCCTCAAACGAAGGGCGTGGTTATGTGTTACGCCGAATCATCCGTCGAGCCATTCGGCATGGTTATATGCTGGGGGTAAAAAGATCTTTTTTCCATAAACTGGTTGAACCGCTCTGCAAGGAGATGGGAGATTTTTACCCCGAACTTGAGAAGCAAAAATCCCAGGTGGAAAAGGTACTGCGCCTGGAAGAGGAGCGTTTTGCCCAGACCCTTGAACAGGGTATGAAAATCCTCGAAGAGACGATATCCACGCTGGATGGCAAAGTGATACCGGGTGAGACGGTATTTAAACTCTATGATACCTATGGATTTCCAAGAGACCTGACTGCAGACGTTGCCCGTGAGCATGACTTGAGCATCGATCAGGCAGGTTTTGATGAGGCGATGGCTGAACAGAGAAAGCGGGCCCAGGCGGCAAGCCAGTTTGCAGCTGGAGAGGCTATCGATCTTTCTCTGGATCAGCAGACTGCGTTTACTGGTTATGATCAACTTGAGGAGAAAGCTGAGGTTGTTGCCTTGTTCCAGGATGGTGAAGCAGTTGAAGAACTGAAACAGGGTGAGAGCGGTATGGTATTTCTCAACCATACCCCTTTCTATGCTGAATCCGGTGGTCAGGTGGGTGATATGGGTTCCCTGGAAGGCTCTGGTATGTTGTTCGAAGTGGATGACACCCGTAAACAGGCTGGTGAACTGTTTGCCCATATCGGCAAGCTGGAGGAGGGCGCAATAAAAGTTGGTGATCAGGTGATTGCTCAGGTCAACGCCTATACCCGTCAAGCCACTGCACTCAACCACTCTGCAACACATCTACTCCATGCTGCGCTCAGGCAGGTACTGGGTGATCATGTGGCTCAGAAAGGGTCACTGGTCGATGCAGAGCGACTGCGTTTCGACTTTTCCCATTTCGAACCGATCTCCCGTGAGCAACTGCAGACAATTGAGCAGATTGTGAACGAGCAGATTCGATACAACCACGCTGTTAACACTGAACTCATGTCTCTTGAACAGGCAAAAGAGTCTGGCGCCATGGCCCTGTTTGGTGAGAAGTACGCCGATCAGGTACGGGTCTTGAGTATGGGGGATTTTTCCACAGAGCTGTGTGGTGGCACCCATGTCAATGCAGTAGGGGATATCGGTCTTTGTAAGATTACTGCAGAAACCGGAATTGCTGCCGGTGTAAGACGTATAGAGGCGGTCACTGGTCAACGCGCGGTCGAACTGATGGAAGCTGATGAAGAGCGGGTTCAGCGTGTTGCCGATATGATCAAATCGGGACGGGATGAGATTGAGGAGAAGCTGGCCCAGATTTTGGAGCGGAACCGTAAACTTGAAAAAGAGCTTGAGCAGTTAAAGGCCAAGCTGGCCAGTGCTGCGGGAAGTGATCTGGCCTCTTCAGCCGTTGCGGTTGGCGAGGTGCAGGTATTGGCTGCCAATCTGGAGGGCACTGATCCGAAATCATTGCGTGAAACAATGGATCAGCTGAAAAACAAATTGGGTTCAGCTGTTATTCTGTTGACGGCAGTAGCAGGTGGAAAGGTCTCTCTTGTCGCTGGTGTAACCAAGGATCTTACCGGAGAGATGAAGGCGGGAGATCTGGTTAAACTTGCTGCTGAGCAGGTCGGTGGAAAAGGTGGTGGTCGTCCCGATATGGCACAGGCTGGCGGCAGCAATCCTGATGCTATTCCCCAGGCACTGGCTCTTGTCGAGCCTTGGGTCAAAGAGAGACTCGGTGGTAATTAAGAGGCCTGGGTAGCTAGCAAATCTTAAAGACCAGCTTTAGATAGTGACATCATATAGCACGACAGGTGCAGGTTAATACTCAATATAGAGTTTAAACCCACCAGCCAATAGTGTTAAATGTGCAATTTTTTTATGGCGTTTATTTACAGGACATTGAACTGACATGGCACTCATAGTGCAAAAATACGGTGGAACCTCCGTTGGCAGTGTTGAGCGAATCTCAGCAGTTGCTGAAAAGGTCAAAGCATATCGGGAGAAGGGTGACCAGGTTGTGGTGGTTGTTTCTGCCATGTCGGGAGAGACCAACCGATTGATCGGCTTGGCAAGTCAGATAGACGAGGCTCCTGATCCGAGAGAGATGGATGTGCTGGTCTCCACAGGTGAGCAGGTTACCATTGCATTGTTATCCATGGCACTGCAAAAAATTGGCTGTCCTGCTCGCTCCTATACTGGTGGCCAGGTCCACATTCTCACCGATAGCGCTTACAGCAAAGCGAGAATCCGGGATATCGATGCCGCCAGGGTAAAAGCCGATCTGGATGCTAACCGGGTAGTGGTTGTCGCTGGTTTTCAGGGTGTGGATGAGCATGGCAGTATCACTACCCTGGGACGGGGTGGGTCAGATACCACAGCAGTAGCAATGGCTGCAGCGCTAAAAGCGGATGAGTGTCAGATCTACACAGATGTGGATGGTGTCTATACCACCGATCCCAGAGTGGAGCCGAACGCCAGGAGACTGGAGCGCATCACCTTTGAGGAGATGCTTGAGATGGCCAGTCTTGGATCTAAAGTATTGCAGATTCGCGCGGTAGAGTTCGCTGGTAAATATAATGTTCCCCTACGTGTCCTTTCCAGCTTCGAAGAGGGCGAAGGCACACTGATCACCTTTGAGGAAGAGACAATGGAACAGGCAAAGATTTCAGGTATTGCGTTTAATCGCGATGAAGCAAAACTGACGATCCTGGGAGTTCCAGATCAACCCGGGGTGGCCCACAAGATCATTGGCCCGGTTTCGAGTCAGAATATCGAAGTTGATATGATCGTTCAGAATATCTCCCACGATACCGGGCGAACCGATTTCACCTTCACCGTAAATCGAAGTGATTTCAAGCGGGCCAAGGATATATTGGAACAGACCGCCACAGAAATGGGGGCTCGTGAAGTCCTGTCGGATGATCGAATTGTAAAAATATCCCTGGTCGGTGTAGGGATGCGTTCTCATGCCGGGATTGCCAGTAAAATGTTTGAAGTTCTGGCTACTGAAGGGATCAATATCCGCATGATTTCCACCTCGGAAATCAAGATTTCAGTCGTTGTCGATGAGAAGTATCTAGAGCTGGGTGTTCGTGCTCTGCACGATGCATTTGAACTGGAAAGCGAAGTTTGATCCTAAAATTAACCAAAACTTACAAATTTGGTATCATTTCTAGGTGTTTCAGGACTTTTTTCTCTTTTTAACACTCCATCCAATTGCTAAAATAGAAATACCGGTCCCGTACTACGGCGGCTTGGTTGGCAATGGTATGAGTCTGTAGGAGTGACTACAGGATGATACCAGTAACATAAGGAAACACATGGAGACTGGAAATGTTAATACTGACTCGCCGTGTAGGCGAAACTTTGATGATCGGAGATGAAGTCACTGTTACCGTATTAGGGGTAAAGGGCAATCAAGTTCGAATCGGTGTGAATGCACCACGAGATGTGACTGTACATCGGGAAGAGATTTACGAACGAATCAAAAGAGAACAATCTGAAGAATCTTCATAGTTAGGATTTGAAAGACAAAAAAGACGAGGTTCATCACCTCACAAACAACTTTGCCAGGGAAGGCAAAGTTTTTTTTGTTTATGGAGAAATAAATCTGTACAATCTCGTCTCCTTTTGGGGCGCTGTCGACGTAGTTACTAATTGACACGCAGGGCACAAAGCCTGGATACGTGGCAAGGAAGTCATACGAAATGACAATTCCCCCAAAAAGTAAAGAAACCGGAGAGATGGCCGAGCGGCTGAAGGCGCTCCCCTGCTAAGGGAGTATGGGGTTAATAGCTCCATCGAGGGTTCGAATCCCTCTCTCTCCGCCAAATAAAAAAAATGGCCCCAATCGGGGCCTTTTTTTATTTGGCGGAGAGAGAGGATTTGATTCGAACCCTTCGTTCGAAAGGAACGCAGTGACGCAGACGCCGCAGCGTAGCGCAGGCGCCCCGCAAGGGGTGAGCGAAGCGAATCAATCCCGACAACCAGCACACTCCTAAGCCAAGGAGACCCTCGGCCCTTTTTTTATGGCGGAGAGAGAGGATTTGATTCGAACCCTTCGTTCGAAAGGAACGCGCAGTGACGCAGACGCCGCAGCGCAGCGTAGGCGCCCCGCAGGGGCGAGCCGAAGGCGAGTCAATCCCGACAACCAGCGCACTCCTAAGCCAAGGAGACCCTCAGCCCTTTTTTTATGGCGGAGAGAGAGGATTTGATTCGAACCCTTCGTTCGAAAGGAACGCAGTGACGCAGACGCCGCAGCGCAGCGCAGGCGCCCCGCAGGGGTGAGCCGAAGTCGAATCACAAGGCGCGCAGCGACGCAGGACGCCGCAGCGCAGCGCAGGCGCCCCGCAGGGGTGAGCGAAGCGAATCAATCCCGACAACCAGCACACTCCCAAACCAAGCAGACCCTTTCTTGTTCCCACGCTCCAGCGCTGGGAGTGCATACGGTACGAGGTACAGGCTTCAGATATACACATTCCCATACAAAGCGGGCCAACAAGCAGAAATACGAATTCTGTTGAATTGTTCAAGCTGCCCCATAAACGTACAATGTCTAAAAAGCTGTTACTGACATCATTCGAGTCAACCCATCAAAATGAAATCCTGTGAAATCGCCTATTAAAGCCCTGCTGTTAGATATGGACGGCATCCTTTATCACGGCGAGAAGGCGATCCCAGAAGCCCTGCAATTTATGTCTGAGGTAAGAGATATGCCTCATGCCTTCATAACCAATAACCCTATCCTGCCTCCTGCCAGGGTCGCAGATCGTCTCGAGCAAATGGGGTTTGCCAGGCCAGCTGAGCAACAGATCGTCACCTCAGCTGAGGCAACGGCCCTCTGGCTAGTCAAGGAAAAACCTGGTTTTCGATACTATGCAGTAGGTGCTGAAGGTCTCCACCTGGCACTTCAGCTTCATGGGCATGAAGACCAGACAGAAGCTGAATTTGTTATCATTGGTGAAGGCGCAGGCATCGACTATGAGACGATTACCATCGGTATCAACCTGATCCTGAAGCGGGGCGCCCGACTGGTCTGTACCAATCCGGATCAGAGTGTTGATGCCAATGTGGATGGTCATCACCAGATACTACCTGGAGGTGGCGCTTTAGTAGCCCCCTTTGCGCTTGCCACAGGAATAGCTCCGCTATTCATCGGAAAGCCACAACCCTTACTCTATGAAATGGCAGCAGAACGTGTAGGCGTAACATTGGAAGAGTGCCTGATGGTCGGTGACAGGCCCGATACTGACATCGCCGGCGCCAGCAGGCTCGGTATGAAAACTGTGTTGGTGCGAAGCGGACGGTTTGCGCCGGGGGAAGCCTATCCCGAAGAGCTGCCTAAACCAGACTGGGACCTGGACTCCCTGACTGAATTGGGCTCGATTTTGTTAACAGGCCCTAGTGATTAAGGAGAACTGAGATGATCTTTTCCGAGGCCAAACAGCCTTACTACCTCTCCAGAGCCGATGTGAACCATCCTCTGGCCAGCTTTTCCAAACTAGGGTTTGAACTGGATGGTGCGGTTTGGCCCTCTGTCGAGCACTACTATCAGGGCATGAAGTTTGAACAGGCTGAACAACGTGAAGCGATCAGATCCGCCGATCACCCGAATCAGGCGCAAAAAATAGCTGCTGCCCATAAGCGGCAGATCCGCAAAGATTGGAAGCAAGTGCGGGAAGTGATGATGACCCGTGCCATTTATACTAAATGTAAGACCCATCATGAGGTTGCTGCAAAGCTGCTGGAAACCGGTGAGCGGAAGATCACCGAAACCAGTCAGTATGACTACTACTGGGGTTGCGGTAGAGATGGACTGGGCCACAACACCTTCGGTAAGGTGTTGATGGCGGTTCGAGAGAAAATTCGCGAAGAGCAGAGTTAATTTATATGAAGCACTACACTAGCATCTGTGGCAGTATCTCTTCCAGCCAGGCATCGATACGCTGTTCTGTTAACAGATGCTGCAGATGTTGATCCAATACCAGACCGACAAAACGTCCATCAACGACTGACATGGAGTGGTTGAACTCAAAACCCTCGACTCCACATCCACCAATCATCTGTGCACCCGCCTTCTCCATAATGCGGTAGAGGCGCATCAATCCATCGACGAAATGGTCAGGGTAACTCTCCTGGTCACCTAACCCGTAGAGTGCAATCTGTTTGCCACTCAAGTCTACCTGTTTGATCAGTGTCAGAAATTCTAACCAGCTCTCCTCTTCGTTCCCGCTCGCCTTGCCAGGAAGTTTCCCATCGCTATAGGTTGGCGTGCCGAGAATAAGCTTGTCATAGGCGAGAAACTGATCCTTGTCGATGCGGTTGACGTTAATCGGTTTTGCAGCTGGATCACCCTCCCGGCATGAGTTTATCTTGCGGGCGATCTTTTTTGCTATGAGACGGGTTGTACCCGATTCAGTGCCGAAGAAGATTCCGATTTTATGCATGTTGAAAATTCCATCAATGTTTTGTCTCAATTGCAATTGGGTAAGGCAATTTCCAAGCCAGAAAAATATCTATCTCTTCACTGGTTGATGAATTCGCTATCTATCGCACTCTGACGCCAGTGTTCACTGGATGGAGGCCACTGTCAGTCACTTAGAAACAGTACAAAACATCGATTTAAAACCTTTCAAAATCGACAATGAAGGCTTTCCGACTGTTATAAATGTGACAAGCCATATAAATATTTCTTTAAATTCAGTCACTAAAGTACTGGTATATCCCTTGCTTGGATCTGATGAATCTATCTGTTCATGGGGTTTCCTGGGTATGAATCTTCAAATAGAGCGCAACTATGTCGAGTTGATGGTCAATGAGTTTCCTGACTTGTCTCTGTTGAGCGAACAACTCAAATTCGGCAATCGGGCAGAAGTCCCATTCCGGCGACTTTCATCCAAGCAGTTGGGTTATCTGCGCAATCTCTATGAAGATGCAGGGCCGGGGATGGCTGGACAGGCAGCGCAACTTGCCAATCTGGAACACGCCGTAAATGATCCTGGAGTTCGATATTCTGAGGATGATCTCGAACGATTGGTGCCCGATATTGCGGAGTTTCTCCTCAAAGATGCCATACGGGGGTGGTTGTTCAAAGCAGATGCCACTGGTCGTCCTGCCCCATATCTCGTATCACGAATCGATTTCACACCTCCGGGGGAGGAGGAGAACGGACGTATTCTTCTAGATCTCAAGGCTAATGCCATGGCCAAGATCGTTACCGTCAACCTGGTAATCCGCAGTCGGGATATTGTTGACAAATCCTTAGCAGAGATATTTGCCAGCAAGGGCTTTCTCAAGGAGACCGAAGCGCTGATTGCTGCCTATGATAGGTCGGCGGAGCGTTTCTTCGACTGGCGTTCCGATTATGGTCGTCAGTTTAATGCAAAGGGGACAGGTATCTTCGCTGATGACCCAACAGCCTCGCATCGAAATACAGACTGGAGCCGAAAGAACCGTGTTGTGCTCTCCAGTGGGGGTGGTTGGGCGAGACTGGTCAATGATGAAGAGATTCTCAAAGAGCGTGCCCTCGCAATGGATCTGCCTGGGGATATCCTTGGCAAGTATCTGAGCAAGGCAGGGCGCAGCACCCGCTTTGATGAAAAGGTTGAGGGTGCGACCGAGTCACTGCAGCAAGAGATCCCCGAAAAACTCTTCACTGAAGTGCCGGTACATGGCTACATTCTCCTATTCCATCTCGATCTTCACCACCATCTTTGGGTCCATGTCGATGATATGAAACCCTATGAATACCAGTCTGAGCTGAAAGATAAACTGATACTGCCTCCGGAACAGACCGATTTGATCGATATCCTGACTGCGGAGATGGATCTGCTGATGGACGATATCGTAGAGGGCAAGTCCGGTGGCACCACTGTACTTTGTGCCGGGCCACCAGGCGTTGGCAAGACACTTACTGCCGAGGTCTACTCCGAAATTATTCGCCGACCGCTCTATCGGGTTCACTCCGGTCAGTTAGGGCTCAATGTTACCGAGATGGAACGGGCGTTGAAGGAGACCTTGACCCGGGCTCAACGTTGGGGTGCGGTAATGCTTATCGATGAGGCGGACGTCTACATCAAGCGGCGGGATGACAATATCGCAGCCAATGCGGTTGTGGGGGTCTTTTTGCGCGTATTGGAGTACTTCAACGGTCTGCTTTTTTTAACTACCAACCGGGTCGATGATATCGATGAAGCCATCGTCTCCCGCTGCATCGCCATGATCAAATATCATCCTCCGGAGTTTGAAGACCGGCGCAAGATCTGGGCGGTGATGGTTGAACAGTTCGGACTCGATATTGAAGAGCAGCAGATCGAACATCTTGCGCAGATCTACCTTAAAGCCAGTGGTCGCGATATCAAGGGGTTGGCTAAACTGGTGGCAAAATATTGCCAACATAAATCTGTTGAACCCACCCTTGATGTGTTCGAGCGTTGCTGTGTCTTTCGGGGCATGGAGCCAGAGAGTGTGTCGTCATGTCCATGAAGTTCTACATGACACCAGGTTCATGCAGCACTGGAATCCATATCCTTCTGGAAGAGCTTGATCTGGTATTCGAGGCTCATCTGGTGAATCTAATGGCAGGTGATCAACATAGTGATGACTATCTGACAATAAATCCGAAAGGGACAATTCCAACCCTTCTACTGGATAGTGGAAAAGCCTTGACTGACTTTCAATCCATCGCCTGGTGGTTAGCTCGGAGCCATCCCAAGAACCAGCTTATTCCACAGGAACTTGAGGCAGAGGTTCGAGTGTTGGAAGTGATGAATTACGTGGTTAACACCCTCCACGGGGAGGGTTTCACCCGTATTTTTACCACTGATCAATACACCACAGATGCCGACAGTCACGAGGCGATTAAAGCACGAGGGCAGGAGATAGTTGAGCAGGGTTTTACCATTGTGGAGGGCTGGCTGGAGGATCGCGACTTTATCTCTGAGCACTTTGGTATCGCAGACGCAGCCCTTTTTTATGTTGAATTCTGGGCCGATAGAATCGACATTCCTCTACCGGAAAACCTGCTCAATCACTACCGCCGGATATTGCAGCGAGCCTCGGTCAAACAGGTTTTGATGGAAGAGGGATACGCCTCTGTTTACAGAAAATCATGATGCTTTGAGCAACAGTTATCAAATAGGGGAGGTTGGAATAATCATGAATATCTGGGCACTCGACAAAGCGACAGAAATAAAGGCACTCCTGTTGCTGCTTAAGGAACGGTTGATAGCGGAATCCTGGTTCCTGGTCAGTGAAGAGCTTGACGATAGGCAGTCGGTGCGCCTCCATAGCACAAACGTACCCGGTGTAGCTGCTTATGTCTCTTTACATGGTCAGAACCCCGGTCACTTTGGTATCCATCTTGAGTATCCAGCAATGGAGGGGGCGAACCGCTACGATAACACTCAGATTGCTGAGGGTCTGAACGAGGAGAGGGCTTTGGAACTACTGGCAATGCATCTGGGGTGATTGGATGGCGCCCAGAGCATTCCCATGCAGATCAACTCAGTGGTTGTATCTGAATCAGTCCCCCCTGACCTGAGAGTTCTTTTGGGGTCTTTGCTTTAATCGACAGGGCGTGCAGTGCGCCACTGCTGATCTCTTCCTTAAAAAGCGCCAGGATCGGCTTTTGTCTGTTGAGGATGCTCTGTCCAGTAAATGATTCACTCACAACGAACAGTTCGAAATTGCAATCCTCCCCAGCAATGTCGACAACTGCATCAGGATGCAGGGTTTGAATTCGTGTGACTATCTCTTCCTCTTTCATCTGCTACTCCTAAGCCTCAGCGGCATCCTTCAGCATTGGCACTAATTCACCACTCTCATACATCGCCTCAACAATGTCACTTCCACCAATGATTTCACCCTTGATGAATAACTGGGGGAAAGTAGGAAAGTCGGAAACTTCTGGCAAGGCCTGCATGATCAAAGGGGAGGAGAGTACATCCACATGGGCGAATCCAATATTGGTCGCCTTCATCACTGCAGCAGCCTTGGCAGAGAAACCACAACGGGGTTCATCCGGTGTGCCTTTCATATAGAGAATCACAGGGTGGTCAGTCAGCTGTTGGCGGATCTTATCCGTGGTTTTCATAAAGTTGTTCCCATTAATTACTAATCTGGCGACTTAGTATGTCGTGTTCAGCCGCAGAGTTAAGATTGTTGAAAGCGCTCCCAAGCCTCCCAGCCTCCAGAGAGGTTGTGTACATTATTCAGGCCCATTTGGGTTAGGAAACTGCACAGGTCACGGCTCTGATTGCCGTGGTAGCAGTAGACCAGTACCGCCGGATTGTTGCGACGCTGCTGGATCAGTTTGCCGATGGTCTCATCTGATACGGAGAGCGCACTGGGTAGTCGTCCTCGGCTTTGGCTCTGATGATCCCGCATATCAATGATTACTGGATTGGCATCTGACAAAAGCGTGTTGAGATCTGAAACCTCAATATCTGAATAACTCACAGGATCTCCTGGCTCGGTTTGCAAGGTTATTTGAGAAGACAGCAAGAAATGTTCCAATAGAGAAGATGCTCTTATCTGTATGTTTTTCGGGCTATCTATTGCAGAAGTTGGCGGTGGTGGATTGTCAGTTATTCTACAATTGCGTTTTTTGCAAGGTTGCAAGTCCCACAACAGAATGTGACACCTACCTATTAAAGCCTCCCCGACAATAGTGTTCGTAGAGTAGTACAAATAACTACCTGATTACCCTCCAAAGTTAGCTACGGTGATAGTTAAGGATCTGCGGTAGGTTGCAAGTGGGTTTTGTGAATTTTCAGCGCGATTTGGTGGGGCAGGGCCCCACCCTACGCCTATACAGACGGGTAGGGTGGGGCCCTGCCCCACCAACTGTATTACCCGCATATTACGTATATACAGGTTGATATTCTTTGTGCTGAGTATGGAGGGTAATTAGAAATAACTATAAGGCATAGATCAGACAAGCTCGAAAAGTAAAAACACGCATTCAAGCCCCACTCCCCCGCAAGAGAGTGCTGTAAAAGCCCCTCGCCCTTGACGGGAGAGGGGTTGGGGAGAGGGGTTGGGGAGAGGGTGAGCGCCCAGCGCTTGATGAAACTGAATCGTATGCGGCAAGATCCAATCAATCCTTGTCGTGTTAAGTAATGATCTAGATGATGGTGTTGTTGAACACCCCCCTCTCCCCCAGCCCCTCTCCCGCAAGGGGAGAGGGGAGTGAGGTACAAACCGGCAACATCGTTTACAGGTTAGACCGGGTAGATCTTTTACAGAGTGCAAAGATAATAAGATTCATCGCTTGATTATTTTTATCAAGAAGATAGAAGATCACCTCCGTAGTGGAGATCATAACAAAGAAAAACATAGGCTAATCCGACAATAATCTATGTCGGCGAAGCTAGTAACCTCCCCTCAGGTTAGTTATAGGTCAGCATTGCTGATCTGCTTGAAATCCATTCACTTCTCTATTCCCCGGGTGATACACTGAAGCACTCCAGTACACCGATAATATCCCAGCCCACGGTGCACTGAGATGCAGATAAACTGCGCTGATGATCACTATTTGTGACACTCTCTTCAGGGTTAGACTGACCGCTGATGGTACTCGTAAAGGTAGGAACTAAACGTGGAGAAGCAAGCGAAAACTCAACGTCGAAGGTCAGACTTCGTCGGCGCTAGTGCTGAGTACATCGACCAGCTGTATGAGGCCTTTTGCGAAGATCCCAATCAGGTATCACCCGAGTGGCGTAGCTTCTTCTATGGTTTTGATCATGGTGTCTCTGCAGAGGCGAGTCCAGCCATCAAGAGACCCCAGGTTCCGACTATCCACTCAGGGCTGGACCGTTTGTTTATGGCCTACCGCCTGGCCGGACACCTCTATGCTGATCTGGATCCACTCGATCTGCTGGAACGTCAACGGCCCAAAGAGCTGGATCCTGCCTACTATGGGCTGGATGATGAGGACCTTCGGCAGCAGGTCAATGTGGTTTCCATTGAGGCAGAGCAGACGCTGACAGGGAAAGAGGTGGTTGAGATCCTTGAGCAGGTCTATTGCGGTAGTGTGGCCAGTGAATACCTGCATATCAGTGCAGCTGATGAACGGCGCTGGATCGAACGTCGACTGGAGTCGACCCGGGGTGACTGGGCAGCGCAAAACAGCCGCCGTGAACGCATCGACACCCTACGGGATTTGACTGCAGCTGAAGGCCTGGAACACTATCTGCATCGACGCTATGTGGGGCAGAAGCGTTTCTCTCTTGAAGGTGGCGACTCACTGATTCCTCTGCTGGACGAGATAGTGCAGGGCGGTGGTCAGCGTGGTGTCACCGATGTGGTGATCGGCATGGCCCATCGCGGTCGCCTGAATGTCTTGGTCAATCTGCTGGGCAAGGCGCCCAGTGAACTCTTTTCCGAGTTCGAAGGAGATCATTCTGCGGATCACCGTTCCGGCTCCGGGGACGTTAAGTATCACCAGGGTTTCTATTCCAATATTCAGACCCAGGGCGGGCCTGTTCATCTGTCACTGGCATTCAATCCCTCTCATCTGGAGATTATCGGGCCGGTGGTGCAGGGTGGCTGTCGTGCGCGTCAGGATCGGCACCAGGAGGACGCAACCGATCTGGTATTGCCTGTAATCGTACATGGTGATGCAGCCTTTATTGGACAGGGGGTGGTTACTGAGACATTGAACCTGTCGAAGACCCCGGCCTATGGCACAGGCGGCACCATACATGTAGTGGTGAACAACCAGATTGGATTCACTACCAGCCATCCCCAGGAGGCGCGTTCCACCCTCTACTGCACTGAAGTGGCGAAGTTGATTCAGGCACCGATCTTCCATGTCAATGCAGACGATCCCGACGCAGTACTCTTTGTAACCCGGCTGGCGATCGATTACCGCCTGACATTTCAAAACGACGTTGTGATAGATCTGGTCTGCTACCGGCGACAGGGTCATAACGAAGCGGATGAGCCAATGATGACCCAACCGCAGATGTATCAGCGCATCCGCAGCATGCCGACCACTCGTCAGTTGTATGCTGAGCGACTGGTTGCGGACGGTCTCGTCAAGCCTGAAGATGCAGAAGAGATGCGTGAGAGCTATCGCGACGCTCTGGAACAGGGCAGGGTGGTAGTACGTGAATTTCTACGTGGCTCACGTAGTGGCTACGAAGCGCACTGGGAGCAGTATCTGAATGCGCTTCCAAGTGAACAGGTCGAGACCAAAGTCGAACATGATCTGCTCTGCTCTCTGGGGCGGCAAATTCTGAAACTCCCAGAGGGGTTTACCCTGCAACGGGCAGTGGCGCGTGTAGTGAATGAGCGGCTCAAAATGGTTGAGGGCGAGGTGCCTTTTGATTGGGGTATGGCGGAAACCCTGGCCTATGCAACACTACTGCAAGATGGCTACGGAGTGCGTCTGTCGGGACAGGATTCGATTCGGGGTACCTTTGCTCATCGTCATACAACCTTCCATGACCAGAAAGACTTTCTGACCTATACCCCTCTGGAAAATCTGTTTGAGGGTCAGCCCAGATTTGAGGCGATTAATTCTATCCTTTCGGAACTTGCCGTGCTTGGTTTCGAGTATGGCTATGCCACCTCAATGCCCGGCACCCTGGTGATCTGGGAGGCTCAATTCGGTGATTTCGGCAACGGAGCACAAATGGTGATCGACCAGTTCATCGCCAGCGGATATCTTAAGTGGGGGCGTCTATGCCAATTGACCCTGTTCCTCCCCCATGGTTTTGAAGGGCAGGGGCCTGAACACTCCTCGGCACGTTTGGAGCGTTATCTGCAGTTGTGTGCGGAGCTCAATATGCGGGTCTGGGTGCCCACCACCCCGGCACAGTTTTTTCACCTGTTGCGTGATCAGATGATGCGGCGCTTTCGTCGACCGCTGATTGTGATGACACCGAAAAGCCTGCTGCGCCATCCCATTTCCAAGTCTCAGCTCCAGGCCTTTACAGAAGGTGGTCTGGCACCCGTACTGCCTGAAGCGGATCCACTTGATGAGGGGCGTGTGCGGCGTGTCGTGTTGTGTAGTGGCAAAGTCTATTACGATCTGCTGCAGGCCAGGCGGGAGAGGGGCATCGACGATATCGCCATTCTCAGGGTGGAACAACTCTATCCGTTTCCCCGCCAGAGATTGTCTGAGTTACTTGCAGGTTATAAAAAAGTGACCGAGATCCTCTGGTGCCAGGAAGAGCCCCGCAACCAGGGTGCCTGGTATCAGATACAACACCATCTGCGTTTTCTGGCTCAGGCCAAACAATCCCTGGGTTATGCAGGTAGACCCCCCTCAGCATCACCCGCCTGTGGTGATGGCGCGCTGCATAGAGAGCAACAGTTGGCACTGATCGATTCCGCCCTTGCCCCAGGCAGGGTAGATGATCAGGGAGAGCGTCTTGATGATACCGATGTGAGGCATTGGGCATGATCTAGGCTCAGCTAGGTAAGCGCCTGGGAGTCTGTCAGCCACGAGCCGTTAAAATAGAAAAAGCGGAAAAAGATGCAGCGATCACGCTCGATACCCTGGAGTGTGCCGCGCGAGCCCTTGATTGCCGTCTGGTTTATGCTCTGGTGTCAAGAAAACCACTCGACGATCTGGTTACCGAGCACGCAAAAAAACATCACACAAAAGGAATGGAGACCACGGGCACAGCATGAAGCTCGAAGCTCAGTGCATTGAGGTAGTTTCTTCAGAGTAGAAATTGGTGGGGTAAAAATGGCGCGCCCGGAAGGATTAACGGCTTTCAGCCGCTCTGCGGCACTTACGTGCCTTGTCGAACCGACTGTTTTGATACGGAGGTTCGAATTATCTTGGATTCAAGAGGGGCGGTTTCTTTAGGGTAGAAATTGGTGGGGTAAAAATGGCGCGCCCGGAAGGATTCGAACCTCCGACAACCTGGTTCGAAGCCAGGTACTCTATCCAGCTGAGCTACGGGCGCATCGTTGTGACTCTATCAAGATATATTGCTCTTCACCTGGTTTCAACCCGCAGCAAAGTAAATTAGTGCCAGCACCAGTGTTATTGAAACAGGAAGCTTCACGGACGTACTGCCAGGTAGAAAGCATCCCATTGAGGCGTTTTCCTTCGAAGAACATATCTTGCACATCGCAAGTTTGAACAACTCGGCGAAGTGATATGGATTGCTTTATTCCGGTTCTTGGAGCACACCAGTCACTCTAAACCAGAGACCAGAACCGCGATCAGTAGCACGGCTACGAACCGGATATTTAACGAATGGAGAATAAATGACACCGACGAAATGCCCCACCTGCGGGAACAGCTATCACTGGCATTATGCCTTCGCCAAGTTCGGCTATGACGATCCTGCCACTTACCTGCCGCAACATATCCAAAACCTGCTGAACACCAAGCTCTCACCCGAAAGGCTATTTTTCTGCACCTAACATATCTGCCACCCGGTTAAAGGCAGACTGAATTTTCAAAAAAGGTCTGTAAAATCAGTATGAAATCTGGGAAAAGAATGGTACGAAAGTGAGGAATATGCGGCATTCAATATAACCTATATATTATTATATCTTATTTTATTATAATATTTATGTTATTTTATTATTGCCATGATATAACTTATATGTTATTAACTCATTGTGTTATTTATAACGTATAGGTTATTCTCATGCGCCCCGAAGATCGTGCCACAGCCCGCCGTCAGCTAGACAAACGCCTCAGCCTCCTGTCAGATGGTGATAGCCTCGCTCGTCCGCCATATGGCTGGATCAAGGCTATCCGTGAGGCATTGGGCATGACCACGGCCCAGCTTGGCAAGCGCTTGGGCGTCAGCCAGCCACGGGTCGTTAAAATAGAAAAAGCAGAAAAAGACGGCGCAATCACGCTCGATTCCCTAGAGCGTGCCGCGCAGGCTCTCGATTGCCGTTTGGTTTATACTCTGGTGCCGAGGAGGCCGCTTAATGATCTGGTGGCCGAACGCGCAAAAATCATCGCCAAAAAGCGGCTTGAGACCACCGGGCACAGCATGAAGCTGGAAGCCCAGGGCGTTGGGGCAGTCGATGAGAATGAGCAGCTCAAAAGCCTGATCAACAAAATTGTTGCGCAAGGCGGTTCCGTGCTATGGGATGACACATGAGCGACGACTTCCTTGCTGAGCATGACGATGCCTCTACGCCTCTTTCTGCGGAAGAGCTGGAAGGGCTCATCCCTTCCTATATCACGTTACGCTCGGAACTGAACGAGGCAGAACAGGCCAACATTCTTGAAGCCGAAGAGTGGGCCTTCAAACGCAAACGTGATGTGCTTTCCGAGAAATTCCTGAACGACCTGCACAAGCGCATGTTCGGGCGAGTGTGGAAATGGGCCGGACAGCACCATCAGACTGGCAAGAACATCGGTGTCGATGCTTACCGCATTCCTGTGGAATTGCGCCAGCTTCTGGACGATGTTCGATTCTGGATCAGTAACGATACCTATCAGCCGGATGAAATCGCCGCACGGTTTCACCACAAGCTTGTCTGGACACACATATTCCCCAATGGCAATGGCCGTCATGCGCGTCTGGCCACTGATCTGCTTCTTACCGCCCTGGGCCAGCCACGTTTTACGTGGGGCCGGGAAAATCTGGTCGATGCCAATGAAACCCGGCAGGCTTACGTGGATGCCTTACGCGCCGCCGATCAGCACGATTACGGGCCATTACTCACCTTCGTCCGCTCTTAATCAACTTTTACAATAATGCTCCGGCAGCATCAGAGGTGTAGACGCAACAACAAGGGTCGAAGCCCTAGAAATCGTAAGCGTTGGTGATGATCGCCTCGCGATCAATCTCTTCGATTTCGCCGTTATAGCCCATGTCGCGGGCGATGGCGTCGTAGTCGATGTAATAGCGCAGGTTCTCCGGGATTTCTGTCGTCTCTTAAGCCCTCTCAAGAGCTATTCAATGTGGCCGTTTGGGTGTATGGAAGAGCGCCATGCAGTGCTAAAACTCACTTTTGCGGACAGACTGGCGTATGTGCCTGGAGAAGGTTTTTTAACCCCGAAAATTACCTTACCATTCAATGATTAAGCAGGTTTTGGGGGGGTGGAAAAATTGGCGCGCCCGGAAGGATTAACGGCTTACAGCCGCTCTGCGGCACTTGCGTGCCTTGTCGAACCGATTATTTTGATTCGGAGGTTCGAATTATCTCAGATTCAAGAGGGGCAGTTTCTTCAGGGTAGAAATTGGTGGGGTAAAAAATGGCGCGCCCGGAAGGATTCGAACCTCCGACCCCCTAGTTCGTAGCCAGGTACTCTATCCAGCTGAGCTACGGGCGCGTTTTTGTGAAACGCGGATTCTGAAGATATCTTGGTCTTTTGTCAATGCCCTGATGGCAATTGGCTGACCTGCGAAAATTCTCCAACCCCTTAGTACTACTCCTCTTCGTAACCTGTAATCATCGCCTTCACATAGCCAAAGGGTTCCTTACTGGTGGTGATGGCCAGATAGAGGTGGGCCACCAGAAATGTCAGCATGGCGAAGGCAGCGGCGGTATGGATCAAAGCAATGCCTCCCAGACTCATCCAGTCCAGCCCCCAGGCTGACCACGAGGTATAGAACAGGTAGAGCAGGCCACTCAGCCAGACTGCTGGTGATATCAGACTATGCAGGGAGAGATAGGCCATACGCTGCAGGGGGTTCAGTTTATGCGCTCTGGTTTTGTGGAATGGATGCCCGCCCCCCATAAAGATGTCGACCCCGTAATATTTGGCCATCGCCATCAGCTTGTTTGCGCTTGAGGGGATATATTGTTTCCATTCCCCGGTGGTCAGGTGCCAGAAAATGGCGAATATCCATAGAGTGATCAGGGTCCAGGCGAAAGTGATATGCAGATCGACAGCCTTCTCAAAGCCGAAAATAGAGAAGGTTCCATGGATTTCGAAGCCTGTAATCAGCATCGAGATGATCAGGAAAGCCTGGGACCAATGCCATAAGCGTTCAAAGCGTTTGTACATCATTACTCGTGCCATTAGCCATTCCTCCTGTTGCGTAGAGCGATGCGGGCCAAGCCGTGAAGCGAGACCCCCCCCAGGGTTCCCAGAAATGCCAGCCAACCGATGATATCGAGCAGTTCACTCCTGTCTCTGCCTGGCATGTAGAATCCGCTCAGATTGGCCAATCGGCCGTTGCGGCTATGGCAACTATCGCAACTGAGGGCCTCTGCCTTTGGCGCTACCATATGGGATAGTGGCCAGTGATAGGTGGTTTCGATAAATCCGTACTCACCGCTGTAGGCTGCACCACCAGCATCCATGGCGGCCTTGATGGCCCGGTTCCAGTCGAAAGACTTCCAATAGGCCTCGCTGTCCTTACCGAACAGATGGGTCATGACTAATGTATTGTTGCCACTGTCATAGGGCTGCTTGCCCCGCATAATCTTGAAGGGCCAGATTCTGGCATCCGGGTCATCGTAACTTCCTTCAAAAGTGTTGATGGCAACAATTGCGGTAGGATCCAGTTTCTCGTCAAGTTCCTGGTAACGAATCTCACCCGATAGCCACTCATATTCAGGGATCAGGTTTTCTCCCCACTGGAAGTTGCCTTTCTTGGTGACATAGGTGACGTAACCATTTTCATCCTTCTTCTTGATGTGCTTTCCATCAGCATCCATTTTTCCTGCAGTCGACCAGTCCCACCAGGTTTTCGAAGGCACACCACCTCTGGCATAAAACGGGATGTGGCAGGTCTGACAAGCGACCTTATCGGTATGGTCATTGATTTTGTTGTTAATCGTCTCGGCATGGGGCTTCATGCCATGACAGGATTCGCAGGTCGCGCGACTTTGATCATCGCGACCCGGAATATCTATACCATGGGTATCCTTGGCAACTGTTGTGTAACGACTGCCTTTCAGGTCATGCCCCTCGGTAGTATGACACTCAACGCAGACAAAATTGAGCCCGTCGACACCCATATGTACATCCAACTCTTTCGTTGGGTTGTACATGGATGAGTCAAGATCACCATGTTTGACGCCATCACCACCACCGCCGAGAAAGTGGCAGTGGCCACAATTATGTCTGCCTGGTTTGCCTACATTCTGAGCTACATGAGAGAGATCCGGTGCTTTCCAGATTTTTCCTTTTTTGGGGGGGAAGGGTTTATCCACATAAGCTGGGTGTCCAGCGCCTGTTGGAAATTTTCTATAGGTATTTGTTGTATCGTGACAGGCAAGACAGTCGACATTCTCTTCTGAGGCAAAGTCGAAGTTGTCATCTTTCCAGCCATAACCGATATGGCAGCTGGTACAGCGGGCATAATTTGTCACGATTGAGCCGCAAAAGCTATTCACTATCTTCTTTTTACCTAACTCCTGACCCGTGTCAGGGTGGGTGAATTTCCAGTTCCAATGAAGAGTTTTATGGATCTGTTTACTGGCTTCGGTATGGCAACTCAGACAGGCCTTGGTTACCTCAGGCCCGGATTCAAAGTTTTGTTGTAACGCTTCGAATTTAGTGTGATCTGCTGTTGAATTGCTACTGATTTCATTTGCTGTTGTCGCTGCGGAAAGCGGCATGCAAGCAACTAAAAGAGCGCATGAGAGGGATAGTGCACGGAGATTGCAGCAGCTCAAAAATTGAACAATGCTAGACATGACGCCACCTTTGATAATGTTGCTGACGAACCAAAAGGCCCGCGAAATACAACTACTATTTATGCGTCCTGCATTAAATACGGGAAATAAGGTACTGCTACTGCTTAGAGAATAGAGCTATTCTCTTACAACCGGAGGTCAGTGGCTTGGCATCAGAAGATGCCAAGCCGGGTTAGTCTGCTTTTATAAACTGCTTTCTGCTGTTGCAATCAGTGTGGGTGCTGTCAACTCTTCAGAGAGGTGTTTGAACTTCTCTACCAATACTGGCCAAAGTAGATTGTAGTAGAGTTCACCACGCACCAGTTTCACACCCTTTGCAGGTATTTCATAGACAAGGGTTCGCTCTTCATGAGGTTTCAGACGCGAATCCTTACCAAGCGCAGTTGCGGTTGGCGGCATCGCCGGCTTGCCTTTGCTATCGGCCAGTGCGTAGACGAAGTAGGCCTGCGGGTCACCATCCTTTGGGTGCCCCTTGGCATTTTCCCAAACCACATTACCCTCAGCGTCATAGGCGGTCAGCTTCATGTAGATGTTTCGGAATGGAGCACCTGTCGGCAGGCTGTGGGGTTGGGGATTCTTAAGAAATGCGGTTGCACGTATCTTCTCCCCCATGGTCTCAGTCGAAACATCGAATACGACCGAACGCTGCAGAATGCTGCTGCTGTGGCCGCCACCCATGGAGTGATCAGCCAGGCCGTCATTAATTGGCATATGACAGGAGAGACAGTTGACCTGGGAGTGACTGATGGAGTACTCATTGCCTGTCTGACAAAGCGGTACGCCGTGCGGGTTATTGCGCTGATCATGGCAGCCCATACAGGCATCTGAAGTCTTCATCAGTTTTGGATTGCTCTCCATCGGCATGGAGGGGATCTCTTTACCATCCACAGTGACAGCCTCGCCTAAATGAGGATTGGGCTTGCTGTCGTCACTCATGTTACCACCACCGAAGACATCACCCGCTGCGGATAACTTCTGTAATGCTACATTGGAGTGTCTTCCAGGACCTTGAATGGAATCTTTTGAGTAGTCGTAGGACTTCAGTCCAAGCTGTAATTTACCATTTGCTGCCTGAATGCCGTTGTATTTCTTCAGGGTATGGCAAACGATACAGTTTACCCCTTCAGAGTAGGCAGGTTTGGCGTCCAGTTTGGTTGTTTTGTCCTTTGCTGCATTGGGTGCGTGGCACTGCAGACAGATTGGATACTTGCCAGAAGCCTTGTGTTTGACATTTTCTTTAGTCGGGTCACCGACCACCTTTTTGTAAAAAGTGGCGTGTATCGGATCATTGAGTGCTGAACTGTTACCGTGCATTGACCCTTTCCACTGTTTGTAGATCTCTTTATGGCAGGTCTTGCAGGTTTCAGATGAGATGTGGTGAAGTGGTTCAGCTGTTGCGAGATTCATGAAAGCGAACCAGCAGAAAATCACAATCAGCAGGTTTACTCTTTTGTTATTATCCATCCTTTTCCTCCTTTTTTATTTTTAAATTTGCAACTCCAGCTCCCTCTGTAATTACAAATTTCTGATCTACAATATTCCCATTTTACTGACTAGATTAGCAATTAGGGAAAACACTCATTTAACAAAAGCTAATATTCATTGCAGAAAATAATTATCTGCACTAATGATCAATCCGATATTGAACAATAATTATAAAAATAGCATAGTGTAATAGTGTGTGAAGGTGTGGCGCTGTTCTGAAAACAATTATTAAAGTTAAGCCAACGCCACGCAGAAATTCCTAGTAAATGGCTATGTAATCTGCACTGAACAAGAATGCGAAGGTTTAATGGAGCTGCACCTATTGAACGCTTTCACTAAATAATAATACGCACTAAAAGGGGGGGTACATGCATAAATACCAACCAAATGGATGCACTACTATCAGAATAGTGCTGGTACTTTTGTTTTGGATTGGTTTGGTTCCTCTTTCGGTGGCTGAAAAGGTAAAGCTGGATCCAAGTAATTGGGGACTGGAAGAGGGTAAAGAGTGTGTCTCCTGCCATAAAAAAGCTTCTGCAGGTTTAACTCATGAATGGCAGAACAGTGCCCATGCTGAGGCAGGGGTTAACTGTCTCGACTGTCATTTGGCTGACCAGGTCGATAATGATGCCATAGAACATGAAGGCGCAATTATCGCTACCATCGTTTCTCCCAAGGACTGCGGTCGCTGTCATACCAGGGAGTTTAAAGAGACAGAGGGATCTGTCCATGCAAAAGCGCTGAGCCTTATAAAAAACCGCCTGCCTGCACTTGCAGATAATTTGAGTGGTAAGGAGATGGTTGCTGCAGGCTGTGCACAATGTCATGGCTCCAAAGTGAAGGTGCGAGGAGATGGCACACTTACTCCGGAAACCTGGCCCAATACAGGTATTGGGCGTATCAATCCGGATGGTTCTCTGGGTTCCTGTTCTGCCTGTCATGGACGTCATAGCTTTTCCAAGGCGCAGGCGAGGGATCCTAGTGCCTGTACCTGGTGCCATACCGGCCCGGAATCTCCAGATGATGAAGTCTATCGAAGCTCAAAGCATGGCATGCTCTATGAGGCCAACAGATCCAGAATGAACCTGGAGAGTGATCAGTGGGTGCTTAGCAAAGACTACAGTGCCGCACCGACCTGCGTTACCTGTCATATGGGTGCCACGCCTGGCGTCAAGGCAAGTCACGATGTAGGTATGCGTGATGCCTGGAGTCTGAATCGTCCGGTATCTGAACAACAATATCTGATTATCTTTGAGGATGGAGACAGAAGGGAACTGCCAAAATCCCAACCTGCACCGCGACGGGGTACGGAACTGAATAAGCTTGATGGCAGCATGGCAAAAGTCAAAGCTGTGGCGACACCCGAGCGGCGCAGGCAGATCATGAATAAAGTTTGTCTTGAGTGTCACAGTAAGGGCTTTGTTAAAAGCGCGATGAAGCAGTTCGATGATGTGGTGAAACTCTATAATGACAAATTCGGAAAACCCGCTCAGGCAATCATGTCTGCACTCTACGAAATGAAACTGCTGACACCGGCACCCTTTGATGAGCCGATCGAGTTCAGCTTTTGGCGACTCTGGCATGACGAAGGTACTGCAGCGCGTCATGGTGCAGCAATGATGAGTCCCAACTACGCTTCATGGGAGGGGATGCATAAGGTAGGGCAGAACTTTTATGGCGAGTTTCTGCCCCAACTACGTCAGCTCGCTGGTGAAGAGAGGGCTAATGATCTGATCAAGACTCATGTCACCAGCCTTGATCAACACAGCTGGCTGAACAATCCATCAAAACCGAATCCGCTCCTCGGTTACGGTATTGGGAAGGAGAGCCATGAGTAAGCTTAAACTTCCCCTGTTCATTACTCGTCATGTCCTTTTTGCGCTATTGATTGGTGGAGTGGCAGGTATTGGTTTTATGCTGTTCTTAACCGAGTTCGATCATCTGACCAGCAGTGAGGCCTTCTGTACAACCTGTCATTCAATGGAGTTGGTTGCGGAACCCTATCGGCAATCACCGCACTACAAACCGACCTCTGGTGTACGTGCCAGTTGTGGTGACTGTCATGTTTCTGAAGGTGTGTTCGCCGCAACATGGGATCACTTTATTGGCGGCAAGGATCTCTTCAAACAGATATTCGGCTCGGAATATGATGATCCTGTGATCAATGCACTGCATCTGCCAGAAGCGGCATTTGCTGCAAGGGAGTGGTTTAAGAAGCGTGACTCCGCCACCTGTAAACGTTGCCATGTTAAAGAGGCAATATTTGGAAGTCGACCGGATACGCTCCTGATTCACCGTGAGGATGCCAAAGACAAAACCTGTATCGAGTGTCACTACAACCTGGTGCATAGAGTGGTACCTGCCAAATCAGTTTTCAAAAGAGACAAATGGAACCGGATGATTGAGCAGGAGTATGGATTACAGCCGGGTGAGGCTGACAAGTTACTCGGTGACCATTGATCTTGAGTGGACTGGAGAAAAAATGAGGGTACCCAATGGGACTACTGAAAATCGGTTGTAAGACAATGCGGGAGGGAGTATTGGTCTCCTCTATTTTTTTTATTGCGGGTATCCTGATGATTCTGGCCGGCACTAACGTTGTACCTGATCTGTTCTATATGCAGCAGGTGGTTATGTTTGCCGGACTGCTGTTGTTGCTGTTTGCACCATTGATTCTTATCGCCACTTTTTTACTCTCGGTATTGCCAGGTGCAAAAGAGAATCTGGATAAATGTGAACACTGATCTGAAATGGTTAAAAGGTAAACCTGAATCCACTGGCCAGGTTAAAGTTACACCGTTAATCTTATACATGACTGAAGTAAGCGTAAAAAACTCTCGCCCTTAACGTCGGGTATCGCAAAAGTCATAGGCTGCGGCCCTGTCGTAACTCTCATGCCCTGCATTCACAATTCATTGTGTTTTTATTGTTTATCTTCGTACAAAAACAAACTCCCATGCACAAGGCTAACTTGCTTTTTTATATAACAAGTTATGAGTGATTAAGCGCTAATTTTTCTGAAAATATTTTTCGATAGACTTGGTCACCCTCTGTGTAACGTTGTCCGACTGACAATCTAGGCCTATCAATAAATTACACAGCGAGTCCTTCTGGAATCACCGTGTGCTTCAATTAATAACATTCTAATAATCAGACGAAGTGGTTTTTTATGCCGTTCCAGCACACTATGGTGGGGCAGGGCCCCACCCTACCTGTCAGGTCAAGGTGTAGGGTGGGGCCATGCCCCACCAAGTCTGCTTAAAAAAAGAAAAGCAACGCTATACAAATCAGCGATATCAAGCACTAAAGGCTATATGATTTAGAGAGTACAGGGAAAGTAAATATGACGAAAAACACTGAAATTCCAGTTTAATAAATCTCTCCAAATATAGGGTTTATATGACGCACCACACTAGGAGGATGGTTTCAGCCGATCTAAATGAATTCAATCTCTGAAAACTGAATACAACCGGTAAGTTGATTGCCACTCTATCTTCTATTGCGGTATCCAAACATACACATACTGGAGACAGGGCTCGACTCAAATCAATTTATCTCATTGAATATAAAGAAAGATATTAATATGGCATAACTGTTGCTCACTCAAGGAAAGTGCGGAAAAAAGATAAAGCCGCATATCTGAATAGATCGACCTGGAGGAGTAGGGTGATGACCGAGACCTTTTACCAAGTCATGCGGCGGCAGGGGATTACACGTCGTAGTTTTTTGAAATTCTGCAGTTTGACTGCCTCTGCCCTGGGGTTGGGACCCGCAGTGGTGCCACGCATTGCCGAAGCAATGGAGACCAAGCCCCGAATCCCGGTGATCTGGTTGCACGGTCTTGAGTGCACCTGTTGCTCCGAGTCGTTTATCCGTTCTGCCCATCCGCTGGCGAAGGATGTGGTGCTGTCGATGATCTCTCTCGATTATGATGACACCATCATGGCTGCGGCAGGACATGAAGCCGAAGCGATCATTGAAGAGACCATCGAAAAGTACGACGGCAACTTCATCCTGGCTGTAGAAGGCAATCCGCCTCTTGATGAAGATGGCATGTACTGCATCATTGGTGGCAAGCCTTTTGTCGAACAGCTCAAAATGGCGGCAGAGCACTGTAAAGCAATCATCTCCTGGGGCTCTTGTGCCTCCTGGGGCTGTGTTCAGGCAGCCCGTCCGAATCCTACTCGTGCAACACCGGTACATAAGGTGCCTGGTCTAGCCAATAAGCCGATTATCAAAGTGCCGGGTTGTCCACCGATTGCTGAGGTGATGACCGCCGTGGTCACCTACATTCTTACCTTCGAAAAGTTTCCGGAACTGGATCGTCAGGGACGCCCGAAAATGTTCTACAGCCAGCGTATCCATGACAAATGTTATCGACGTCCTCATTTCGACGCGGGCCAGTTTGTTGAGGCCTGGGATGACGACTCTGCTCGCAAAGGTTACTGCCTCTACAAGATGGGGTGTAAAGGTCCAACCACCTATAACGCCTGTTCAACCATCCGTTGGAATGGAGGGCTCTCATTTCCGATCCAGGCGGGTCATGGCTGTATCGGCTGCTCTGAGGATGGATTTTGGGACAAGGGCTCTTTCTACCAGCATGTGACCGACACCCATCAGTTCGGTGTCGAGGCCAATGCAGATAAGGTCGGTTTGGCTGCTGCCGGAATTGTCGGTGCAACAGCTGCTGCCCATGCTGCTGTAACTGCTATTAAAAACGCGCAAAAGAAAGGAGACCGTGATCAATGAGCACCAAGACCACGCCAAACGGTTATAACCTTGATGATTCAGGTCAGCGCGTCGTTGTCGACCCGGTAACCCGAATCGAAGGCCACATGCGTTGTGAAGTGAATGTGGATGAGGAAAATATCATCCGCAATGCAGTTTCCACCGGCACCATGTGGCGCGGACTGGAAGTGATTCTCAAGGGCCGTGATCCACGTGATGCCTGGGCCTTTACCCAGCGGATCTGTGGTGTCTGTACTGGCACCCATGCATTGACCTCGGTGCGTGCAGTGGAAGATGCACTGAAAATAGAGATACCTGAGAACGCCAACTCCATTCGCAACATCATGCAGTTGACGCTGCAGGCTCATGATCATCTGGTTCACTTCTACCATCTGCATGCTCTCGACTGGGTCAATCCAGTAAATGCACTCAAGGCAGATCCAAAGGCAACCTCAGAACTGCAACAAAAGGTTTCGCCTAAGCATGCCAAATCCTCACCAGGATATTTTCGTGATATCCAGAACCGACTGAAAAAGTTTGTTGAGAGTGGCCAGCTTGGTCCTTTCAAAAACGGCTATTGGGATAACCCGGCCTATCTGCTTCCACCTGAAGCTGACCTGATGGCCGTCACCCACTATCTCGAAGCACTCGATTTTCAGAAGGAGATAATGAAAATACGAACCATCTTCGGAGGTAAGGATCCTCATCCCAATTGGTTGGTGGGTGGCGTACCTTGTCCAATCAATCTGGATGGTGTCGGATCGGTTGGTGCTCTGAATATGGTCAACCTGAACCAGATCTCTTCGATCATCGACAGTACCAGAGAGTTTATTAAAAACGTCTACATTCCAGATATTCTTGCTGTGGGTCAGTTTTACAAGGGTTGGCTCTACGGTGGTGGTCTGTCGAGTACGAATGTGCTTAGTTATGGTGATATCCCTGATCGCGCAAACGACTACTCTGCAGCCAACCTGATGATGCCCAGAGGTGCAATCCTCAATGGCAATCTCAAGGAGGTGCACGAAGTCGATCTGCGTAATCCGGATGAGATCCAGGAGTATGTCCCTCACTCCTGGTACAACTATCCCGATGGGGTCAAAGGTTTGCATCCCTGGGATGGTATTACCGAACCAAATTTCCAGCTGGGCCCGAATTCCAAGGGAACAAAAACCAATATCGAGCAGATTGACGAAGACGCCAAGTACTCCTGGATTAAAGCGCCGCGTTGGCGTGGCCATGCCATGGAAGTTGGTCCACTGGCACGATATATCATCGGTTATGCCAAGGGCCATGAAGAGATTACCGAACAGATTAACTTTGTACTGAAAACGCTAGATGTGCCGGTCACTGCACTATTCTCAACCCTTGGTCGGACAGCCGCACGTGGACTGGAAGCCGATTGGGCGGCAGACAAGATGCGCTACTTCATGGATAAGTTGATGGCCAATATCAAGGCGGGGGATTCATCAACCGCCAACGTCGACAATTGGGATCCTGAAACCTGGCCGAAAGAGGCAAAAGGTGTCGGTTTCAGTGAAGCGCCAAGAGGCGCCCTGGGGCATTGGATCAAGATCAAGGATACCCGCATCGACAACTATCAATGCGTGGTGCCCACCACATGGAATGGTTCACCGAGAGACAGCGAAGGCAATATCGGTGCTTTCGAAGCCTCATTGATGAACACTAAGGTGGAACGTGCAGATCAGCCGGTAGAAATACTGCGCACGCTGCATAGTTTCGACCCCTGTCTCGCCTGTTCCACCCACGTGATGAGTGAAGAGGGTAAGGAGCTGGCAAAGGTTAAGGTGCGGTAGTTACTAATCAGGCCATAGATATTAATACACTCAGCTGTCGTGTGTTTGCTCACGGCAAGGCATCAAAACGCCGCTGTAGCACTCCTACAGCAAGTTTTAGATAACGCAGTCCGTGAGCAAACACACGACGGCCTGTCATTAAATATCTATGACCTGGTTAGTATTCCGGATCTGAATTCACCATTCGTTTCAAGTTGTATTAGGAGTAGAGATGAAAAAGGCAATGATTGGTTTAAGTGGTTTGCTGGTAAGCGGGCCACTGTTGGCTCATGTTGGAGAGCACAGTGATGCAGAGTTTTTATCTGTAATTCTGCATCTGATGTCAGAACATCCACTGCCACTGTTGTTGGTTGGCGCTGTACTGGGTGGTTTGACCGTCACCAGGTTGCTCAGAAGTTGAAAAAGTACTGAAGCCAAGTTCGGTGCGGCAGGGCCGCACCCTACCTATATAAAAAAGACGTAGGGTACCGCCCAGCCGCACCAAACTGAATATCCGGCTCTTAGGGTCGGTTCGATTAGTGTTAACAGGCCCTAACATAAGATCGTTAATATCGATTCAGGAGAGACTCCAATGCAGACGACCATAAAACGCACTGCTGTCTATGTCTACGAAGCCCCCGTCAGATTATGGCATTGGGTTAATGCACTGGCGATTCTGGTTCTTGCTGTTACCGGTTATTTTATTGCTAATCCTCTGCCAACCATGCCAGGTGAAGCAAGCGACCACTTTCTTATGGGCTATATGCGTTTTGCCCATTTTGCTGCGGCCTATATATTTACGGTCGGATTTATCGGCAGAATCTATTGGGCCTTTGTCGGTAATGAACATTCGCGGGAGCTCTTTCATCTGCCATTCTATCGCCTCTCTTTCTGGAAAGAGTTAATGCACGAGATACGCTGGTACTCCTTTCTGGAAAAAGAGCCGAAGAAATATGAGGGCCATAACCCATTGGCCCATATCACTATGATTGTCATCATTACAGTGGGTGGCATTGCAATGGTCTTAACCGGCTTCTCACTCTATGCTGAACAGACCGGTCTGGGTAGTTGGCAGGATCAACTTTTTGGATGGTTGATCCCACTGGTCGGGCAGAGTCAGGATGTTCGTATGTGGCACCACTGGGGAATGTGGGTCATTGTGGTTTTCGTGATCATCCATGTCTATGTCGCGATCCGTGAGGATATTGTCTCCCGTCAAAGCCTGATAAGTACCATGATCAGTGGATGGCGCATGTTCAAAGATGATCGTTCCTGAACGCATTAATTGAAACCCTCTGGCGTATTCATGGATGAAATTGATACGCCACATGATAAAGCGCGGTATCCGCGCTTTTTTTATCTCAGTTAATTTATGATGTGGTTGCTCAACTCTTTTATTGAACATGGCTTAAGTAGATCTCTGTACAGACGAATTAGAGTTATTGAGGAGTCTTGATGCAATTATTTTGTCTCAACAATGTCTGTTATTAATATGGAAATTGATGTTGGGACTGTATGATGAGCGCATATATACCTCTAATAATCTGGCTTGTTAGTGCTGCTATTTGCATCTACATCGCAAGAAGGCGTCGTGTGAAACCCTCTTTTTTTCGTAATTTTATTGTTGTTCTGTTGGGGCCGTTTGCAATACCACTAGTGTTGCTTGCAGAATCAGAGACAACACAGCAGAACAGTAGCTGAATTGCGCAGAGAAAATCTGGGGCAGGGCGCGTACACGCTTCGGGTTACGCAGAGGGCATAAGCAATTAATAGAGGTGCCCTCAAAAGAAACAACTACTCTCCCTATTGCCGCCACTCAGAAGAACGATAGGAAAAAGTAACTATTCCCTCAGCTGACAAACTGATGACGATTGATCCCCAGTCGCTTGATGCGTGATGAGAGTGTTGTTGGTTTTAGCTGTAGTATTTCCGCAGCACCCTGCTGACCAAAAACTCTACCGTTGCTTTGCTTCAATGCAGCAATAATATTGTCGATCTCGTGCTGCCGTAGCTCCTCCTGAGTATAAATCGCAGAACTCTTTAAATTGGCAGGTCTTGGTGGGTTATTACTCTCCTTGTTGATGCTGAAGTCGAGGTGAATCCGGTGGTGTTGTGAAAGGATTACAGCGCGCTCGATAACGTTGATCAGTTCACGGATGTTACCGGGCCATGGATAGGAGAGCATGCGATCCATATCGCCTTGGGTAAACTGCAGTTCGCTCTTGCCGAACTTTGAGCAGGCGAGCTTGAGGAAGTGACTGGCGAGGATAGGGATGTCCTCTTGTCGCTGACGCAGTGGTATAGAGACGATGGGAAAGACATTGAGTCGGAAGTAGAGATCCTCACGGAAGCGGTGTGCCTCGACTTCATCACGCAGTTCCCGGTTGGTGGCGGCGATGATGCGTACATCAACATGGCGGGTGACTGATTCACCCACCCGTTCGAACTGCTGCTCCTGCAGTACCCGCAACAGCTTGCCCTGCAGCTCCAGCGGTATCTCTCCAATCTCGTCCAGGAACAGGGTGCCGCCGTCGGCCAACTCAAAGCGGCCGGCGCGGTCGCTGATGGCACCGGAGAATGCGCCCTTGATGTGGCCGAAGAATTCACTCTCAAACAACTCATGGGGAATCGAGGCGCAATTGACCCGGATCATGGGACGGTCGTGGCGGCTGCTGTATTCGTGGATGGCGCGGGCTATCAGTTCCTTGCCGGTGCCGGACTCGCCGGTGATGAGTACTGCTGCACCGGTCGGTGCCACCAGATCGATCTGTTGGATTACCTGCTTGATGGTAGCACTTCGGCCAACGATCTCTTTATAGTTGTGCTCAATCAGATACTCCTCCTGAAGGTAGGCGTTCTCCTTCTCCAGTTTCAGTTTTAACGCCTGCACTTGGTCGAGCGCTGCGCGCAGCTTCTCTTCCGCCTGTCTACGTTCGCTGATGTCACGAAAGATAATCACTGCGCCAACCAAGCGTCCCTCTTCAAGGATCGGGGTGCTGGTGTACTCCACCGGTATAGCTTTGCCCTCTTTGCTCCAGAAAACCTCGTTGTCCACATGACGTACCTCTCCGTCGCGAAAGGCGGCGAAGATGTGACACTCCTGTTCAGGATAGTGATCACCACCGGGGTGACTGTGGTGAATCAGATTGTGCATGTTTCTACCGGTCAGTTCATCGGCTTTCCAGCCAAGAATGCGCTCAGCAGCAGGATTGATGAAACTGGTCTTACCCTCGGTATCCACACCGTAAATGCCCTCACCGGCGGCATTAAGAATCAATTGATTCTGCCGTTCGAACTCACTGAAAACAGATTCGATGCTTTTCCACCGTTCAAGTCCTTCGCGATGCAGGGAGTTAACCTCAGTTGTATGACGTAATTTTTCCAGCCGCTCGTAGTTGCGCAGGGTAAAGATCATCAGCTTGGTCTCCTCCTGCTGCTGCACGCTGGCGGAGATCTCCAGCCGCAATAGCTCCCCCTCTGCTGTTTGTGCGCAGAGATCGTTGTTCCAGCTGTTTCCCTGGTGCAGAACCGCCTGAGTAAAGGAGATCATCTTTGCCAGATCGGAGAGAAATAGCTGACTGGGACGCAGTCTGAGTAAAGCCTCTTGCGGATAACCCAGCAACTGCCCGGCTGCTGGATTGGCCTGGACGATCTGATCGCTGAAGGGGTCGATCAGCACTACTGCTTCGCTAAGGTGAAAATAGATACTTTCTATCTGGGACTGCACGTGACTTACCTCGGATCTCAATACCTTTGATCTACCTACAAGAAAGATGCCAAGACTACGAAGTTTCGTAAACCAAGCTACGAAAATTCGTTAAATTACGAATATTCGTTGCACTGCGACTTACCATGATTAATCTGAAAATATCATAAAAACAATTACTTATATTTGTTGTGGCGCTATGGCACGGGGTTTGCAATTTCTCTTGTAGCAGTGCCTGTCAGTCTCTTCGCTGAAGGCGGTTGTAAAACAAATGCACCAGTCCGGTGCATACCCACCTGGTCATGCGCCGTGGGGAAACTGAGGAGTGATTATCCATGAGCTATAAGAGTCTTAACGATCCTTTCAATCCGGATGCGAGCCTGACCCACGAAAAGGGTTGCGAGTGCCAACAGTGTCAAGGTGCAACCTCGGCCGGGGCGGATCATCCTGCCCAAGAAGTCAAGGTGGCGCTCGACTCGTTAGCACCGAAACAGACTCTCACCACGGATACGGCATCTGACGAAGCATCCTTCACCTCCACCGAAGAGATGATGGATCGTGCTATCGAAAGCGCAGTGGTGCGCTCCGTATTCGGTCACGACGAGATGAGCCGACGCTCTTTCCTTGGACTGATTGGTGCGGGTACCGCCAGCGCCCTGCTTGGCTCGATTTTTCCGATGGACGAAGCCAAGGCTGCGCTGAAAGAGAGTATGGGCACGGGCAAGCTGGAGAAGACCAAGCTCAATGTTGGTTTCGTGCCAATAACCTGCGCTACACCGATCATTATGGCCCATCCGATGGGCTTCTACAGCAAGTACGGTCTCGACGTGAATGTGATCAAGACCGCAGGTTGGGCTGTGGCACGGGACAAATCATTGGCCAATGAATATGACGCTGCTCATATGTTAACCCCCATGCCCCTGGCGATGAGTATGGGTGCCGGCTCCGTTGCAAAGCCCTTCATTATGCCAGCGGTAGAGAATATCAATGGTCAGGCCATCGTGCTGCATGTGGACCACAAAGATAAACGCGACCCGAAACAGTGGAAGGGCTTCAAGTTCGGTGTGCCCTTCGAGTACTCGATGCATAATTTTCTGTTGCGCTACTATGTGGCGGAGCATGGTCTTGACCCTGATAAGGACATCCAGATCCGTGTCGTACCACCACCGGAAATGGTGGCCAATCTGCGCGCAGGTAACCTGGATGGATACCTCTCCCCAGATCCATTCAACCAGCGAGCGGTATGGGAGAAGGTGGGCTTTATTCATACCCTGACCAAGGATATCTGGGAGGGTCATCCCTGTTGCGCCTTTGCCTGCTCTCAGGAGTTCGCCGACACCCACCCCAATACCTACGGTGCCTTACTGCGTTCCATTATCGATGCCACCCACTACTCAGCCAATCAGGAGAATCGCAAGGAGATCGCTGCCGCCATCGCACCGAAAAACTACCTCAACCAGCCTGTGCCGGTTATCGAGCAGGTGCTAACTGGCCGTTATGCCGACGGAATGGGCGGGGTACAGAACGTACCCGATCGCATCGATTTCGACCCCTTCCCCTGGCACTCAATGGGGGTCTGGATCCTGACCCAGATGAAGCGTTGGGGTTACATTGATGGTGAGGTCAACTATAAGCAGATTGCCGAGCAGGTCTATCTTGCGGCCGACACCGCCAAGATCATGAAAGAGCTGGGTTATGAGCCGCCGACCAAAACCTATGAGAACTACACCATCATGGGCAAGGAGTTCGACTATACCCAGCCGGAAGCTTACGTCAAAAGCTTTGCCATCAGGAGGGGTGATGCATAAATCCCTGCGAATCAGGGCGGCTATCGTATCGTTGGTGCTGCTTGCGCTTTTTCTGGGTATCTGGGAGGGGCTCAATATCGCTCCCAGTGATAGCAAGCCATTGACCGAATACGAAATCCTCATGGGGGGCGCCTCGCAAGAGGCGCGGGTACCCCCGCCATCGGCTGTGATTGAGTTGGCCGTCAAGGAGCTGAGTAACCCCTTCTATGATGCGGGGCCTAACGATAAGGGGATCGGTATCCAGTTGGGGTACTCCCTCTACCGGGTATTGACCGGCTTCCTGCTGGCTGCTCTGGTGGCACTGCCAATCGGTTTTCTGGTGGGCATGTCACCGCTGATGCAGCGGGCGCTTAACCCCTTTATTCAGGTGCTGAAGCCTATCTCGCCTTTGGCCTGGATGCCATTGGCACTTTTTATAATTAAAGACTCAGAGACCTCGGCCATATTCGTTATCTTTATCTGTTCCATCTGGCCGATGCTGATCAACACCGCTTTCGGTGTTGCCAATGTGCGTCAGGATTGGATCAACGTTGCACGCACCCATGAGTTGGGCCACCTGAAGACCGCTTTCCAGGTAATACTACCGGCTGCTGCGCCGACCATCCTTACAGGCATGCGCATCTCTATCGGCATCGCTTGGTTGGTGATCGTTGCCGCCGAGATGCTGGTGGGTGGAACAGGCATCGGTTATTACGTCTGGAATGAGTGGAACAACCTTGATCTCACCAGTGTGATCTTCTCCATTTTGATGATCGGTCTGGTGGGTATGTTGCTCGATACCGCACTGGCCACTATCAACCGTCTGGTCGAGTACGAGGAGTAGTTATGAGTAACCATTTCGTTGAAGTTGAGGGACTTGCTAAACGCTATCCCTCGCCGGGAGGGGACGAAGATCTGACGGTATTCGAAAACGCCAACTTCGGTATCGATAGGGGTGAATTCGTCTGCATCATCGGACACTCCGGCTGTGGCAAATCGACCATCCTCAACATCCTGGCTGGCCTTGACGAGGCAAGTGAGGGTGGCGTGATCATGAACAGCAGGGAGGTCTCCGGCCCGAGCCTGGAGCGGGGTGTGGTGTTTCAGAACTACAGTCTGCTGCCGTGGCGTAGCACCCTCAAAAATATTACTTTTGCAGTACAGGCGCGCTGGCCCAAATGGAGCAAGGAGCAAGTGATGGAGCAGAGCATGCGCTTTCTCGAACTGGTTGGGCTGAAGGGGGTGGAGCAGCGCAAGCCTTCGCAACTCTCCGGCGGCATGCGGCAACGGGTGAGTATAGCCCGCGCCTTTGCTACTCAACCGCAGTTGCTACTGATGGACGAGCCTTTTGGTGCCCTGGATGCACTGACACGCGGCATGATCCAGGAGGAGTTGATAAAAATCTGGGAAGAGACCCAGCAGACCGTTTTCATGATCACCCACGATGTGGATGAGGCGATTCTCCTCTCCGACCGCATCCTGCTGATGACAAACGGTCCGAAGGCGAGAGTTGCAGAGTCAGTGAAGGTTTCGGTTCCGCGTCCACGCAATCGCACCGACATCATTCACCATCCCGCTTACTACAAGATCCGCAACCACCTGGTGGACTTCCTGGTTAATCGTTCCAAGGAGCTTTCAGGTTCCGCCGACAGAGCGGAAGTTGCCGATAGCAAACATCCTCTGGTGGTCGACCCGGCTGTAGAAGAGGCGGATCTCAGCAGCACTGAAAGATTGAAACAGGCGGCTGTTTAACAGCTGTCACAAAGAGACAATACTAAACGAGGTAAGAGAAGATGAATAAATTGGAAATGACCGAAGTGATCATGGCTGCCAAGAAGAGCTCTGGTCTGAGTTGGGAAGCCATCGCAGAGAAGGTGGGTCTGGCTCCGGTGTTTTTGACCTCTGCTTGTCTGGGTATGAATAGCTTGAAGGCGGAATTTGCAGACAAACTTTGCGACTCTTTGGGTCTGTCGCCTGAGGTCTCTGGCGTGTTGCAGGAGTTTCCTCATAAAAGCTGGGACAAAGCAATACCTACCGATCCGGTGATCTACCGTTTTTACGAGGCTATTGGTGTCTATGGAGAGACCATCAAGGAACTGATCCACGAAAAGTTTGGTGACGGTATCATGAGCGCAATCGATTTCTCCATGCATATCGACAAGGAGGAGAATCCTGTTGGTGATCGAGTGGTCATCACCATGAATGGTAAGTTTTTGCCCTATAAAAGTTGGTGAGCCGTTCGCGCCTTTGCTCTGATTAAGATTGCCACCGTTGGATGAATAGGAAAAATAGCATTTAGATAAATCCATATTGCGAGATGGGAAGGTATTGTCTCCCGTCAAAGCGTGATTAGTGCCTTGATTCAAGGATGATCGATCCTGAACAGACAAATTTAACCCTCTGGCGTATTCATGGATGAAATTGATATGCCACTTGATAAAGCGCGGTATCCGCGCTTTTTTTATATCTCAGCTATTGATTAAGATGGGGGTAGGTGTGGCTGTATATTGTCTCTTTCTGGCTATTCAGTCGCACCATCTGTCTATTGATGTTTTTTCTGCCCCCCCCCTGATTAACAATAAAACCATTTGTAGTGTAAGTGATTATCAACTGATCACTTTTTTCCAGAATCAGCTAAAGAACCTGACAAAAGTAATACTTATGTATATGCAGTGGTAAGTAAGTGATCATAATGTCCCAAACTTGCAACACAACTATCCATTCGATTCTCTTAATGGTTTGTGATCTTCATAAAAAACCTCATAAAAACAAACATTAAGACTTAATTCGCTAGGTTGGCGCGTGGCTTGCAAACCATGCTTGATAACTTAACTCTCAACACAGAGTCTGCCAATGAGTGACCAACCTTCAGTATTGATTCTCGGTATCGGTAATCTGCTTTGGGCTGACGAGGGGTTTGGTGTGCGTGCCCTGGAGAGCCTGCAGCGTACCTTTTCATTCCCTTCCAATGTGCGGCTGTTGGATGGGGGAACCCAGGGCATCTACCTGGTGCAGCACATTCGCGAGGCAGATGTGCTGGTGGTGTTCGATGCGGTGGATTACGGCCTACCCGGCGGCACTCTAAAGCGGGTAGAAGGTGACCAGGTGCCGAAGTTTCTCGGTGCAAAAAAGGTCAGCTTGCATCAGACCGGTTTTCAAGAGGTTTTGGCGATGGCTGAGATGTTGGGTGACTACCCTCAGCAGCTGTTGCTGGTTGGTGTGCAGCCCGCTCTACTGGAGGACTTCGGTGGCAGTCTGCAGCCTGAGGTGAAAGCGCAAATCGAGCCGGCTATCGAGGTGGCGTTAGAGTACCTTGAAGGCTTTGGTGTTCATGCAACGCGCCGGGAAGTCCCTATCACTCCCGACCCTCTTTTACAGGGGGCAATATCTGATATCCACCTCTATGAAGCTGAGCGTCCCTCGGAAGTTGATGCCTGCCGGGCAGGGGATGCCAGGGTATTGGAATCGGAAGCATTTCGTCTCGCCTATCGACCAGCTGCTTTGGATGGTGAGGCGGTCAGTGTTGGAGTGGATGCCCATCTGGATAAATACAGAGAGGGTGGTTCTCAATAGTGTGTATCGGTATTCCCATGCAGGTGGTCTCTTGCGAAGGTAGTTATGCCCTCTGTGAAGGTATGGGCGAAAGCCGAAGGGTGGATACCCTGCTTGTAGGTGACCAACAGCCAGGCAGTTGGTTACTGGTGTTTCTGGATAGCGCCAGAGAAGTTTTGAGTGAGCAGCGTGCGGATCAGATACGTCAGGCCTTGCTGGCGCTTGATATGGCGTTACAGGGTGAAACAGAGGTTGGGCATATGTTTGCTGACCTGGTGGATAGGGAACCCCAACTGCCTGAACATCTCAGGTCAAAACAGTAGTGGTGCCAGGTTCGTTAAATTGAAGATGGAATGGAGTTAGCTTAACCATCGAGACCTGGTGGGGGGTTGGCCCCCCCAACCGTTGTAAAGTGGGGTGGGGGGGGGCCAAGGCCCCCCCAAAAGAGATAGTCA
>NZ_JBSYOO010000055.1:0-33615 GCF_058244675.1 Candidatus Thiodiazotropha sp. AKIB8
AACAGACAGCTTACCGCTATAGACACGGGTGAGTATGAGGAATGCGACCAGTATTTCTGAGGTATCCACACACTATGGTGCGGCAGGGCCGCACCCTACCTCTTCTTTGCTTATTGTGGCTTTAACCTAAAAAGATCAGTTGGGCAGCGCGAAGTGTGCGTTTGTTGTGGTGCAGGGCAAGGGTTGCTCCTTCGATGGCAGGGAGGATACCCAAGTCCATCAAACTATTTAGGTTTACTCAATTTAGCAAAAGCTTCAGCCATCGCGCCCCTTGGCGCTGGAGACGGTCTCTTTTTGGATTTTGCTGATTGACGGTGATTCTCGGCACTCTTTTTTCGATTTTGATTATCACTCCGAGATGCAGAGGCGTCATCACTCAATCGCATTGTCAGAGCAATTCGCTTACGCGGTATATCAACCTCCATCACCTTGACCTTGACCAGATCACCAGCCTTGACCACATCCCGGGTATCTTTGACGAACTTATCGGCAAGTGCCGAGATATGCACCAATCCATCCTGATGAACCCCGATATCTACAAAAGCGCCAAAGTTGGTTACATTGGTAACGACACCTTCCAGAACCATACCAGTTTCCAAATCCTTTAGGTTTTCAACACCCTCTTTAAAGTTAGCCGTTTTAAACTCTGGCCGTGGATCACGACCGGGTTTATCCAACTCATGGATGATGTCCTCAACAGTAGGCTGACCAAATTTTTCGTCGGTAAAGTCTCTGGCTGATAGAGATTTCAGAAATGAGGTTTCACCAATTACAGATGAAATTTCCCGTCCTGTTTTTTGCAGAATACGCTCTACCACAGGATAAGCTTCCGGATGCACAGAGGATGCATCGAGTGGATTGGAACCGTTCATGATACGCAGAAAGCCTGCGCACTGCTCAAAAGCCTTTTCGCCGATACGTGGCACCTTTAGAATCGCTTTACGATCAGTGAAAATGCCATTTGCATCCCGGTATTTAACCAGATTATCTGCCATCAGCGAGGAGAGCCCAGCCACTCGATGTAGCAGAGGGGCCGATGCCATGTTGATGTCGACACCAACGGCATTTACACAATCTTCAACTACTGCATCAAGCTGTCTAGCCAATCTTGTTTGTGATACATCGTGCTGATACTGCCCTACGCCGATTGCCTTGGGCTCAATTTTCACAAGCTCAGCCAAAGGATCCTGCAGGCGTCGCGCTATGGATACTGCGCCACGCAGTGAGACATCCAAACCTGGAAACTCTTGTGCAGCAAATTCTGACGCTGAATAGACAGATGCGCCTGCCTCGCTGACCATTATTTTCGAGAGACGTAATTCAGGATGGAGCTTGATCAGGTCAGCTGCAAGTCGGTCGGTCTCACGCGAAGCCGTACCATTACCGATACTGATCAATTCGACATTAAACTTTGCCGATAGCTCAGCCAGCACTTTGAGTGATTCCTGCCACTGCTTTTTTGGCGCGTGGGGATAGATGGTCGTGGTATCAAGCAGTTTACCGGTATCATCAACAACCGCCACTTTCACTCCGGTTCTCAAGCCGGGATCCAATCCGATTGTGGCGCGTGGACCAGCCGGTGCAGCGAGTAGCAAATCATGCAGGTTTCGGGCAAACACCTTGATTGCTTCCTCTTCAGCCGCTTCACGCAGCCGTGTCTTGAGATTGTTATCCAGATGGGTAAAAATTTTGATACGCCACGCCCAGCGCACAACCCCCAACAACCAGGTATCAGCAGCCCGGCCTTCATCGCGAATACCCAGATGCCGAGCAACCATACGCTCAGCCACACCCATCTCACCGGTTTTTAGTTCAGCATCTTCAGGCAGACTCAGTTCCAAGCTGAGTATCCCTTCCTGGCGACCTCTGAATAGCGCTAATGCCCGATGGGATGGAATTTTAATAATGGATTCGGAAAAATCGAAGTAGTCAGAGAATTTTGCCCCCTCCTGCTCTTTGCCTTCGACCACCTTGGCTGAGAGCATACCGCTCTCCCAAAGGTGCTCGCGCAGCTGTCCAACAAGCTCAGCATCCTCAGCAAACTGCTCCATAAGGATCTGCTTTGCTCCATCAAGGGCGGCATCAATATCCGCTACACCTTTCTCTTCATCTATAAAGGCCTCAGCCTGTTGCTGCGGATCCAGAGAGGGATCACTGAGGAGTGCCTCAGCTAATGGCAGCAAGCCCGCTTCACGAGCAATCTGAGCTTTGGTACGGCGCTTCTGCTTGTAGGGTAGATAGAGATCTTCCAGACGTGTTTTTGTATCGGCAGCCAGGAGTGCAGCTTTCAACTCATCGCTCAGTTTCCCCTGCTCCTGAACTGATTTAATCACCGCTTCTCTGCGCTCTTCCAGCTCACGGAGATAATCGAGACGCTCCACCAAATTGCGCAGTTGTGTATCGTCCAACCCACCTGTGGCCTCTTTGCGATATCGTGCTATAAAAGGGACAGTCGATCCCTCTTCCAGCAAGCCGACTACAGCATCGACCTGGTTGATTCGTATACTCAGTTCATCAGCAATACGTTGCGCAATTGTCATGGAACATCCTGGCTTAAAATTAGCGAGGACGGGATAGTAACAAAGTGGCGAAGGCGGCGAAATCTTGACTTTCCAAAATCTACATCAGACTACATTTACTAGTGTAGTGCTTCATATAAATTGATGATTATAGCGAGCCCCTAAGCGGTTAGCCGCTAGGCGCGTACCGCCGGGAATGGCATGCCCTTTCCAAGGCGCGCAACGCCCCGAAGGAAGTACCCTTGGGGTGCAACGCGGATGACCACTTAGGGTCTCGCCCGAAGGGAAGCACTACACTAGCCAGGAGATAAGTATCACAACACCCAGACTTCGTGTATTTGCGCACGGCAAGAGATCAAAACGCCGCTGTTGCACTTCTACAACTAAAGCTTAAGCTTGAATGGCACATCCAGACTATGACGCATCAGATCCAAACTTAATCCCGACTGATATTTCAAACCATCTGAGATAAATCCCTGCATCTGACAAACCAATCCATCGATCAGTTCTACCGGGCTGGGTATTGAGATAGGAACAGGCTGATCTGGGATGGTTGCTTCAGCAATAGTGACACCGCCTTCACTTTTAAACCTGACATCGCCACACAGCTTAAGAACCAGATTTTTCATCTGCAGATTGTGAGGCAGGCACTCAAAACGAAACTTACTAATGCCGCGCTCTTGCGCAGCAGAGATCAATCTTTCCAGCAGTTGTTGTCCAACCCCTTTGCCCTGCATATCGTCAGCCACAGTCAAGCCGACTTCAGCAGATTCGGAATCATTATTCAGGCGAATGAAGCGACCGATAGCAACACCGCTCTTTTCCATGCCGTTTTCATCCAATGAAACCATTCCCAAAGCGAAATGATCCTGCTGATCAACTTCAGTAAAATAGATCAACTCATCGCTGGAGAGTCGTTTTTTCTCGTTCAGGAATCGGCGAAAGCGTGACTCCTTCGAAAGCGAATCAAATCCATCCGATAGTAGCGCCTTATCACCAGGCTGGATCAAGCGAATAACAATCCGCTCTCCACTGGGCAGAACCAGCAACTCTCTGTAAGAGTCCCGATATTTCAATAACTTATTCACATCAACCACCTTCCCAGCATACAACTACCGAGGCTTTAGCATATATCGAATTGATTGTGCACTGCAACATAAGACCCAGAAAGCTAATCATGGTTCAAATCCAGCTCACGCTTTTCATTATTCAAACCGCTTAGTCAGCAACTCATTGAAATAACTGTAATATTTTAGCCCCACACATGAAATATGGGTAAATTATGGAGTGATGTGGGGCTTAAAAGAAGAGGGCGTCTTGCTCGAATGACCACCGATTTACGGCAATTCAGAGAAGAAAACGACTTTTATGGCAGAAAATCTGAATTCTATTAACCCGGCGAGCAACTACTTTGCTTTCAGCCGAAGAGCGCCCAGCGTATAAGCTGGGCACTAACTAACCAGGCCTTAGATATAGCTGCAAGTAGGCGAGCTAACAGCTATCAATCTCCACGGCCGATAGCATAGTAGCTGAATCCTGCCTCTTTCAGACGCAGCGGATCATAGATGTTACGGCCATCGAAAATAACCGGCGAGCGCAACGTCTGCTTGAGGTAATCAAAATCCGGACTACGAAATACCTGCCACTCAGTAACCACAATCAAAGCATCAGCATTTTCCAGAGTGCCCTCCTGATTGTCGCAATAGACCAGATCATCCCGCTCACCGTAGATTCTACGACACTCCTCCATCGCTTCCGGATCGAATACCTGGACTTTTGCACCGGCATCCCACAGCGCCTCCATTAACACCCGACTGGAGGCTTCACGCATATCATCAGTATTTGGCTTGAAGGAGAGCCCCCAAAGCGCAAAGGTCTTACCCTGTATGTCTTCAGAGTAGTGTCGCATGATCTTCTCAAACAACACCCGTTTCTGACGATAGTTGACTGCTTCCACTGCAGTCAGCAATTGCGCATCATAACCGACCTCTTTCGCGGTACGCTCCAAAGCGCTGACATCCTTGGGAAAGCATGAACCACCATAGCCACATCCCGGATAGATAAAAGAGTATCCGATACGGGTGTCAGCACCTATGCCATGACGAACCTGCTCGATATCAGCCCCAAGTCTTTCTGCCAGATTTGACAGCTCATTCATGAAGCTGATCTTGGTTGCCAAGATTGCGTTTGCCGCATATTTGGTCATCTCCGCAGAGCGAATATCCATTGCTATCAAACGATCATGATTACGGTTGAATGGTGAATAGAGGGCGCGCAACAGCTCTGTAGTGCGGGGATTATCAGTACCGATGATGATACGGTCTGGTTTCATGAAATCATCCAGAGCTGCACCTTCCTTGAGGAATTCCGGATTTGATACCACATCGAATTCGACCTGCTTACCCAGTGAATTCAAGGTTTCATCGATCTTAGCCCTTACTTTGTCCGCGGTACCCACCGGCACTGTCGACTTGTCCACTACCACACGGTATTCGTCCATGTGAGTCGCTATCGACTCTGCAACAGCAAGTACATATTGAAGATCAGCAGAGCCATCTTCATCAGGTGGCGTACCCACGGCAATAAACTGGAACAGACCATGTTCCACTGCTTTGGCGGCATCAGTGGTGAAACTGAGTCTCCCCGCCTGGGCGTTTCTCTCAACCATGGCATCGAGACCCGGCTCATAAATTGGGATCTCTCCACGATTGAGCATCTCAATCTTTTGGCTGTCCACATCCATACAGACCACATCATTACCCACTTCAGCCAAGCAGGCGCCGGTCACTAAACCCACATAGCCGGAACCAAAAACTGTTACTTTCATCGTCATCCCTTAAGTAGTAAACACAAACTGGCGGCAATGATACTTGTTTGCGGAATTGGAAACCACATCACCAGACCATTCTGGGAGATTGATCTAGCTATCCAGCGCCTCCTCTATCTGACTATTCAGCTGATCAGCACTTTGGTCATCCACTGGAATTACCGCCTGTAGCTGAACAACTGCCCTGCTTCGCAAAAGCACCGGCTTCATTACATGACCCTCTGCAGAAACACCGCTGATGCGCAGTGCAACCAAGGGGACTTTAGTGTTCGAAGCAAGACGGGAAGCCCCGGCTTTGATCTTCCTGGGAGGATCACTATCGAGGTGGATCTTTCCGTGGGGGAAAATGGCCACAATCTCCCCTTGCCGAAGCGCCTTGAAGGCCTGCCTCAACGCTTTCTCCGGAGACCTCTCCCGATCAACAGGAATAGACCCGACAGCACGAAATAACCACTGCATGCCAAATCGCTGATACTGCTCCCGCGCAATTAAAAATCGCAATGGTCGGTTGCTTGAGGCGATCATCAGAAGTGGATCCAGCCCAGAGATGTGGTTGGAGACGACAACTGCCCCACCCTGTTCAGGCAGTGGCAGCACCTGGGGCTGAAGTCTGTGGTAGTAGCGGCAGAAGAGGCGGTTCAAACCATCCAGACGATTCAGCCACAAAGCCCCCCAGTCGGCCTGATTCGCCTCCTTGCAACGGCGATCGAGCCAAAACAGAAATAGGGCAACAAGGAGTAAGGTGATCATATTTGCATTAAAAAACGTGCTTTGACTAACCTGACTACTGTGGGCAGGATTGATTGGACACAATTCAGGTCATGAGGTTATTTTGCTCAGTTATTTACGCTTTTTCCCACCCTTTTGGTAGACCTTACGCTGAAACAGATCTGTTCGACGACTAACCAGACGATCAATAAACAGGATTCCATCCAGATGATCGACTTCATGTTGAAGCGCTCTAGCCTCATACCCTTCCATCTCGAATTCCAGGGCCTCACCCTCTGGGGTAAGCGCATGTAACTTTATACGCTCAGCACGTATCACATTCCCTGTGTAGTCTGGTACAGAGAGACACCCTTCACGCCCCAGTTCAAAGCCATCCCACTCGGTAATCTCTGGATTGACCAGTACCAGTCGTCCATGGTTCGGAACGGGTTTACGGGTGGTGGAACAATCGATAATGATAATCCTCTGCGCTCTACCCACTTGGGGAGCGGCTATACCCACAGCGGCAGGACCAGCCTGACGGGTATCCTCCAGATCATCAATGAATGAGATGAGTTCATCATCGAAGCTTTCCACCTCTTCCGAAATCACCTTCAACCTGGGATCAGGCAATTTTAAAATTTCCAGTATTGCCATGACTCAGCCAATCAGGGTTTCAATCGGTGACACATGGACATCAATCCCATCTGCCTTAAGCTTATCCAGCGCTGCTTCCAAGGTTTCGAGGGTCACCTCGGTATAACCCTGAATTGTCATAATGTAGACGGGCTTATCACTGCTACCCACCACATCCGAATCCAACTCAAGAATATTAAAACCACTTTCCGCTAAATGTCCGGTCACCTTAGCAACAATTCCTGCACGATCAGCACCATTCACTCTGACCTGGAAGTTAGGTACACGATGCTGGTGCAGACCACCATGCATCGGATCGAGGTGATACCTGAGTCCCAACTGCTCGGCGACGGGAGCGATGCAGGCGTTCAGGGTCTGGTCACTCTGTCCACCATCGACCATCATCATAATGGTGAAATTGCCACCCAACCGAAGCATGGATGCCTCTCCAAGGGTACAACCACCTCGAAACAGCGCATCAGTCACTTGCGCTACAATTCCAGACTGATCTTCACCGACCAGCGTCAACATCTGCCATTTCATAGTGTCCCCTAAATCACTCTGTTGGAGTGTTTCATAGTGTTTGACGGCTCCAGCTTAACAATTAGTCTCTAACCTGCATGTTGGTGCCGCCAAAAATCATTGCAGTGATCATACGACATGGAACACTACACTAGCCAAATCAACGAGGCCATCCGTCCCGTCACACCATCCCTACGGAATGAATAGAAACGCTCGCGGTCGGTCACTGTACAATAATCTCCCCCACTGATGAACCCCACTCCGGCTCTCATCATCCTCAACCTTGCCAAAAGATAGATGTCAGCCCACCAGTGACCGGGCCTACCCGGCTTAAAGCCCTGTTTATCCTCATCAGCATGAGCGATGAATGCCTGACGAACCTCTTCACCAACCTCAAATGCAGAAGCTCCGATCGCTGGCCCCATCCAGGCCAGCAACGATTCAGGTCGTGCCTGCATACGGGAAATCGCCTGCTCAATGATTCCAGCAGCCAATCCTCGCCACCCCGCATGTACCGCTGCGACTTCTCGGCCTTTCCTGTCTGTCAACAGTAGTGGTAGACAGTCGGCTGTGAGCACTGCACAGACCACCCCTGTCTTCGCCGTAACCATCCCATCCGCATCACAGCCTGGTTGATCCTGGTAAGTATCAGCAATTTTGCTACCATGAATTTGATTCAGCCAGAAGGGTTCAGACGGAAATCGACACTGGTTAAAAAGTAGTTTTCTGTTCTGCTTAACCGCAACGGAATCATCCCCAACATGAGCGGCTAAATTGAAGCTGTCGTATTGCCCCTGACTGACCCCGCCAATACGTGTCGTCGTACAAGCCCTGATATTTTCTGGTGCAGGCCAATCTGGTTCTATCAACTCAATCATCTTGCATTTCATTCCCTATAGCCGAATGGCGCTTACTTAAGAAAATTTAGTGCCTATCATGAGCACTCTCTGTACTAAACAAGCTATTCTGGTGGGGCATGGCCCCACCCTACGCCTATACGAACAGGTAGGGTGGGGCCGTGCCCCACCAAGTAGTCAAGTGGATCCACTGGTGATGGCAAGTTTCGACGTGCCTGCAGGCGTTGGTAACGTCACTCCTCAGGATGCAGCTGATGCGCTTCAGTCACTACTTGCTGGGAGCTGGCAGGCTAGCCTCAATTATTTTGGTTTAACAATGTCAGTATGTGTTGCATATCTTCAGGTGGCGGAACCTCCCATGCCAACGATTTCCCCGAGGTGGGGTGAATCAGTTCCAAACGGGTTGCATGCAACGCCTGGCGTTTAAACTGCCGCAGTGCATCTACTGTCTCCTGACTGATGCCAGCCGGTATCTTCTGACGGCCACCATACAGCTGATCCCCCAGCAGGGGATGGTGGATATGGCTCATATGAACCCGGATCTGATGGGTACGACCAGTTTCCAGATGTACCTGCAGATAAGTAAATGCCTGAAAACGCTGCAGCACTCGATAGTGGGTCACTGCCTGCTTACCATTGACAACTACCGCCATGCGCAGGCGATTGGCAGGATGACGACCGATCGGTTTATCAATCGTGCCGCCTGAGACCACTATACCCTGGGCAAGTGCTCGATACTCCCGCTTCACACTCCGCTCTTGCAGTTGCTGCACCAACGAATTCTGTGCCTGCAAGGTTTTGGCAACCACCAGCAAGCCACTGGTATCTTTATCAAGCCGGTGAACTATTCCTGCACGGGGTACTGATTTCAGTGGTGGGTGGTGATTGAGCAGCCCATTCAGCAAGGTTCCTTTTGGGTTTCCTGCGGCTGGATGCATAACCAGTCCCACCGGTTTATTGACTATGATTACGGCTTCGTCTTCGTAGATCAGGTCAAGGTCCATCTCCTCTGGAGCATCCTCCACCTCTTCAACCAGAAGAGGCCTCAGCACCACAGACTCTCCTCCTCGTGCCTTGTCCTTGGCGCGACAGGAGTTGCCATCCACCTCAACAAGCCCCTGTTTAATCCAATTTTGCAAACGGCTACGAGAAAATTCTGGAAAAAATTCTGCTAACAGCTGATCAATACGGGTGCCAGCCCGCTCATCTGGCACATTAAAAGTACGAGTGGGAACTTCTGATAAAGATTCAGGATCGGACATTAAAATACCATCTTGAGTAATAAAATCGCCCCAATTCCAACAGCAGTCTTCAGGCAATATCCACTCATGAAACAAGCTGAAAGAGCAGTTTGGCTGACCAGGTTATACCGAAACTGCAGCTTTCCGTTATACTCTCGCGTCAAATCTTTTTTCATAATCTAGAGATCGGCTATGTCCTGGAAAAGCATGTTACCCATTCTGATCATTCTGCTGCTGGCAGGATGCTCCCTGCCGGAGCAGGCCGATCCCACTAAAAACTGGAGTGCCAGTAAATTCTATTCTGAGGCCAAAACAGCCATGCTGGATGGAGAATACGACACCGCCGTTAAAAACTACAACGGTCTACAGGCCCGTTATCCCTTTGGCCGTTATGCAACACAAGCTCAACTCGATATCATCTATGCTCACTACAAAAACGGCGAGCCAGATTCTGCCATTGCTGCATCTGATCGCTTCATCAAGCTCAATCCGCAAAGCCAATTTGTAGATTATGCCTTTTATATGAAGGGGTTAGCTAACTACAATCGGAACCAGAGCTTCCTGAGTAGTATCCTGCCAACAGATCCTTCCGAACGTGATGCAGGGGCCGCATTGGATTCATTCAACGATTTTTCAGAATTGATTCGTCGTTACCCAGACAGCAAATACTCTGCAGATGCACACCAACGAATGCGCTATCTCAGGAATAATCTGTCTAAGTATCAGATTCATATTGCGAGATACTATATGAGGCGCGGCGCCTATCTGGCAGCGGCAAATCGTGCAAATCGTGTGGTGACACAATTCCAACGAACAGACTCTGTGCAAGAGGCCCTGGAGATCATGGTCGATGCTTATAATCGACTGGGCTTGACAGAGTTAGCCGCTGACGCCCAAAGGGTACTGGCACTCAACCTGGAAAACGGGCGTCTCTCTCAACCAGCCACTTCTGACCCGGAATAACAAGATCTAACCTTGCCAAATCGATGTAATCAGACGGATCGAATTGACAAACCCCAACAGTCGATGGGGTCATATAGGTCAGAAAAAGTTGTTTTTTCGCTGCTGCTTTAGATTGCAGCTTCGTTCTCTTCCCCTGTTCTAATCCTGATTACCTGCTCTACAGGAGAGACAAAAATCTTGCCGTCACCGATTTTACCGGTCCGCGCCGCATTGGTAATAGCATCGATACAAGCCTGAACCTGATCACTTGCTACAACCAGTTCTAATTTCACTTTAGGCAGAAAATCGACAACATATTCAGCACCACGGTAGAGCTCAGTATGCCCTTTTTGTCGACCAAATCCTTTGACTTCTGTGGCGGTCATACCAGTTATACCCACCTCTGATAGGGCTTCACGTACATCCTCGAGTTTGAAAGGCTTGATGATTGCTTCAACTTTTTTCATTGTTACTCTGCTCTCGTAGGGATAATCATAGCAATAGGGATTGTAACGCCCAGCCATCCGGCTAGTCTATGACCCACCCCGATATACCAGTAATGTTGCTCAGATATTAATAAAACCGGGATCTCAGCACTGTTCGACTCGATTGTGCCAATCCTCGGAGTACCCTCGCAAACGCAAAGGGTGAAATATTATAATTCCAAAGGTTCAGAAACGAAATAATATCATACAAGGCACTGATATAAAGCGTATTTCTTCATCTTACATCGATTTTTCATCGATCGACTGCTAAATCCAGGTTTATTCAGGTACCGAGTTAATAATACTTCATTTCTGCCAGGTCAATGGATAGCGTCGGTCACGTCCATAGGCACGCCTGGTGATTTTCACTCCAGGTGGCGCCTGGCGTCGTTTGTATTCGTTGCGATCCACCATTCGGATTACCCGCTCAACAATCGCCTGGTTGAATCCAGCTTCCGTTATTTCTGATAGATCCTGATCCTGCTCGACATATCGCTCAAGAATCTCATCAAGAACAGGATAGTCGGGCAGAGAGTCGCTATCTTTCTGATCCGGCGCCAATTCAGCTGAAGGCGGTCTTTCCAGAACCCGCTGAGGAATAACCGGGGACAAACCGTTACGATATCTGCAAAGCTTGTATACCAAGGTCTTAGGCACATCTTTGATTGGCGCAAAACCACCTGCCATATCGCCATACAAGGTGGCGTAACCAACCGACATTTCACTTTTATTACCGGTAGTTAACAAAATCCGACCCTTTTTATTGCTGATCGCCATCAATATGATGCCCCGACAGCGTGCCTGGATGTTCTCTTCCGTTACGTCGACGGGCTTACCTGCAAACTCTTCGCTCAACATCTCAAGGAAGGCATCAAACGCCGGTTCGATAGAGATCGTTCGGTAGTGCACACCCAGAGCCTCAGCCTCGGCCACTGCATCCTGATTACTCATCTCTGCGGTGTAACGGGATGGCATCAACACCACTTCAACCCGTTCCGGACCCAGTGCATCCGCAGCAATCGCCAAGGTAAGGGCGGAATCCACCCCCCCTGAAAGCCCGATAATTGCACCATTGAAGCCATTCTTCTGCACATAATCACGCACACCGAGCACCAGAGCACCATAGACTCTTTGCGCTTCGCTCATCAGAGGTTCTATGCCAGTGGAAATAGGAATCGGCTCTGGCCTGCATTCAATTTCGACAGTGGCTAGAGATTCTTCGAAAAAGCCGGCCCTGTGAATCAGATCTCCCTCAGCATCCACCACAAAAGAGCCGCCATCAAAGACCAGCTCATCCTGTCCCCCAACCAAATTGGCGTAGATAATCGGAATATGATTCTCACTTGCACGACGCTGCACCAACGCCTCCCGTTCAGGCGCCTTCCCTATGTGGAAGGGAGATGCATTCAGGTTTAATATGAGTTGAGCGCCCGCAGCTCGACTCAGCGCCACCGGCTCTTCTTCCCAGATATCCTCACAAATGGTCACTCCAACCTGGATACCCTTGAGATCAAATACCACCGCCTCCTGACCTGGTGTGAAATAGCGCTTTTCATCAAACACACTGTAATTCGGCAGCTTATGTTTCTCATATTCAGCAATCACCTCACTGCCATACAAGACCCCGGCCGCATTAAACAGCTTCCCCTCACTGAACCGAGGGTATCCAATCACCAGACAGATCTCCGGTACAGATGACCGAATCAGTTCAATCGCTCTCTCAACCCGTTGAATAAAATGGCTACGCAGTAACAGGTCCTCTGGGGGATACCCAGTAATCGCCAGCTCAGGAAAAACAATCACATCTACATCTTTTCGGCCCGATTCCGCTACCTCAATAATTCTCTGTGCATTCCCTTCAATATCTCCAACCAGAAAATTGAGCTGGGCAATCTGTATTTTGAGATTCAAACGATAACTCCTGACAGCGTTATTTCAGGCCGCATTCCAGACCATTGTGACCGAGGTTGCAAGCTTCTCTGCAACTACCTTCCACAACTACAACCCTAAACCAAGGAAAGGTCGCACATATCACATCGATTGGCCAATCCGGATTGACTACGTCTTAGACATCATAAACAATTGATTGAATGGGACTTAAAACTATATTCTTCGGACTTGCAATATGGGGCATCTACCTCATAGTACGCCATTTCGCTCGTTTGAAATCTAATCAAAAGGGTGCAAATCGACAGGTAAAATCGGTGGAAAGTGTGAAATGTGACCACTGTGGCCTGCATATACCTAAAAACGAGGCCGTAGAAAAGAAAGGGGTCTATTTTTGCAGCAAGGATCATCTGTTAGCTGCTGAATCGAAAATTCCGCCAGATAATGAGTAACTGGCTTTCGAAACTGGAGAGCGTGGTTGGTACACAGCCACTTCCCACGGACCAAAGTGAAGGATCACACTGGCGATCCCTGAGACTTTTCCAACTCTATCGAATCACTCTATCCCTTGCTTTGCTGTTTTTTTTCTATGCAGACAGCGGACCTCTATTTCTGGGATCAAAAGATCCGACGCTCTTTTCAATTACAATCATTACCTATACAACCCTAACCATAGCCTCCGCTATATTCTTCTTGTGGCGCTCCCCAAATCCAGAACATCAGGCGTACCTGGCTCTATTTGTTGATATTCTCGCGATTACACTCTTGATGCATGCCAGTGGCGGTATCCAGACGGGTATGGGTATGTTGATCGCTGTCTCTATTACCGCAGGCGCACTGATAATGGGAGGTAGAGCAGCACTACTGTTTGCTGCCTTGGCGGCTTTAGCGGTGATCACAGATCAGATTCATGCCAGCCTAAGCAATACCCTACCACCTCAATTCATTCAAGCAGGTTTCCTTGGCGCTGTATATTTCGCAACGGCACTCCTTACCTGGGTTTTAAGTAGCCGAGCAAGAGCCAGTGAACGCCTTGCAGAAACAAGGGCCAATGAGCTGAACCATTTAGCAAAGATCAACGCTCATGTTATAAAATATATGCGCACAGGCGTCCTGGTCATAGATTCATCCGGTGTGATCATAATGATGAATGATCCCGCTTGGCATCTGTTAGGCATGCCATCCGCTACTACAGGGAGCCAACTCGTTAAAGCGTCGCCTGAACTCGCGCATATTGCTCGAAAACGCCGCAACCCAAAGCGGAAACAGCACCTTACTTTTCGCAGCCAAAACCAGGGCCCTGAGTTGAGAGCCCACTTCAATGCCTTAAGTGGAGAGGGCCGTGGCGACATGTTGATTTTTCTCGAAGATACCTCCCAGGTAACTCATGAAGCACAGCAGATGAAACTTGCCTCTCTCGGTAGACTTACAGCCAGCATTGCCCATGAGATTCGCAATCCATTGGGCGCAATCAGCCATGCCAGTCAACTTTTTCAGGAATCCCCAAACCTTAATGTTGCCGATAAAAGACTAACTGAAATTATCACAACTAATGCCGCAAGAGTTAATCAAGTCATTGAGAATGTCCTTCAGCTCTCGCGTAGGGACCCAGGAAAACAGGTCACTTTTAAGCTCAAGCCCTGGCTGGAAAGAGTCACCGCCGAATTGATCAAGCATCAAGGTTTCAACAAAAGAATAATACTCATACAGATCGAACCTGATACAACAGAAGTTTTTGCAGATCCTGAACAATTACGTCAAATCCTCACCAACCTCTGCAACAACTCTCGTGAACATTGCGACCCTAAGACCTTACAGCTACAGATTGTCGGTGGTTTAACCCAAGAGTATCCACATCCTATACTTGACGTAGTAGATAACGGACCAGGAATTGCACCCGAAGTGGCAAAACAAATTTTCGAACCCTTTTTCACCACACGAAACACAGGAACCGGGCTTGGTTTGTATATTGCGAAAGAGCTGAGTGAAACTAATCGCATCCGTCTGGAGTACATTCCTGGCCCAACAGGCGGCAGCTGTTTCCGTCTTCACTTTGAGCACTGGCAACGCGGGAAAAAACAAGCATGACTCAACCCACCGCACTGATCGTAGATGATGAACCAGATATCTGCGAGCTACTCGAAATCACTCTGATGCGTATGGGAATTGACGCCCACTCAGTGTTCAACCTAGCAGGTGCACACAAGCTTCTAGAGGAGCAAAACTTCGATCTTTGCTTGTCGGATATGCGCTTGCCTGATGGGAATGGTATTGACCTTGTCCGACATATCAATCAAACCTACCCCCAAATTCCAGTGGCCATGATCACAGCTCACGGCAATATGGAGTCAGCTATAGAGGCATTGAAAGCAGGCGCTTTCGATTTCGTTTCCAAACCTGTTGATTTGGACATGCTTAGAAATCTGGTGCAGCAGGCTATTAAGCTTAGTAAGCAGGAGCCGGCTAAATCAAAACAAAAAAAAGCAGAATCCAATTCTCACCCTCCAATGCTGGGTAACTCACCTGCCATGACGCGAATTTCTAAGCTGATAGATAAGTTGTCCAGGAGTCAGGCGCCAGTATATATCAGTGGAGAATCTGGAACGGGTAAAGAGTTGGCTGCGCGGATGATTCACCACCAAGGAGCTCGTGCCGACCAACCATTTATTGCGGTCAACTGTGGAGCAATTCCGCATGAACTGATGGAGAGTGAGTTATTTGGCCACAAAAAAGGGAGCTTTACTGGGGCAACCCATGACCATGACGGCCTTTTTGCAAGTGCAAATGGAGGAACACTGTTTCTCGATGAGATTGCAGACTTACCTCTGCATATGCAGGTAAAGCTCTTAAGAGCCATCCAGGAAAAAATGATCCGTCCTGTTGGAGCACAACAGGAAATTTCCGTCGATGTTCGGATCATCAGCGCTACTCATAAAGACCTGGCAGAACTGGTAGAGCTTGGTGAATTCAGACAAGACCTGTTCTACCGAATCAATGTGATTGAACTACCTCTCCCTCCCTTGCGTGAGCGCATTGAAGATATACCACTATTGGCACAGCACTTTCTCACGCGCCTCTCTCGTCAAAGCGGTAGTAAAAAGCCGAAACTGACTACTGAAGCAACTAGAAAACTCAAAGCCTATCCATTTCCAGGAAATATACGGGAGCTGGAAAATATATTGGAAAGATCTCTCACTCTGCTTGATAGTGAAAGGCTTGAAGCCGATGACCTTCTCCTGCCAAACCACACCACAGAGACAGATAGTACGACAGCACCCCAAAAACTTGGCGACAAAATGGAAAAGGTGGAGCGTGAATCTATATTAGAAGCACTGGAACAGACTCGTTGGAATCGAACTGCTGCAGCAAAAAAGCTGGGGATGAGTTTACGCTCCTTGAGATATCGCCTGGAAAAGTTAGGTATCGAGTGAAGCACCTGCCAACCCGTGATCTACGTCACACTTTTAAATCAAATAAAAGTGACAACTCATCTTCACCATCAATCCAAGCTACCTGCACCTACCGAAAAAAGTGACATTTTTTGTCACTTTCTTACATCCAAGGTTATTCGAAAGATTAGCTATAACGATCAGGTCTGGAAAACCCCGATATCATACAAATAAATATCACCGCAGTTTATTATCTTCAATTACAACAATTTAGCACGTATCCAGTAGACCTTTTTTCTCGTAACCATGGAACTTGGCATGCATTCTGCAACTACAGGTATAACTCGGTGATATACCTTCATTAAAGTTTTGCTTTTGATCGCCGACAAATCAGGCACCAACATATACGGAGCATTAAAGATGAAAAAACAAGCTGGTTTTACCCTTATCGAACTCATGATCGTTGTCGCGATCATCGGTATCCTGGCAGCCATTGCACTGCCAGCCTACACAGACTTCACCACCCGGTCGAAAGTGGCAGAGATCATTGTCGCTGGCGGTAAATGTAAGACTTCTGTTGTTGAGTACTATCAGACTATGAACAGCGTCCTGCCAGCAGATACTGCCGCCGCTGGATGCGCAACTCAAGCTACCCAACACGTGACATCACTCAGTGTTGCGGCCGGCGTAATAACTGTTGCATCAGCCATTACTGCAGCACCGGGCGACTATATACTGACCCCCACCGCAAATGCAGCTGACACAACCATTCTTGATTGGCAGTGCACTAGCTCCACTATCGATCCTAAATTCCTGCCAGCCAACTGCCGTTAATAGCAGTACACACAATTACAAGTTGAGAATTCAACTTGAAAAAATCCCCACCTTGGTGGGGATTTTTTCGCTTAATCTGAAAGTTGCCTGTTGCAGCAGCTAACAAATAGGGTGGTCCATCAATATTTCCGTCTTTTCTAATACGCGCTTTCATCATGGATAAACCAACCAGAAAACAAGCTGTTACAACACACCTATGCCTGAGCATACTTGTAGTCGGTGCTATAGTCGCAATTATAATGGTGTATTGGTACCCATGGGACCTAATGGCCCTGCAAGGTGCTTTTGAGATCCTTGTTTTGATCATTTTCATTGATGTCATTCTCGGACCCTCACTCACACTATTAGTTTACAGGCCCAACAAACGCTTTCTCACCCTGGACCTCACTACTATCGCCATACTCCAGATAGCAGCTTTGGTATATGGCACATATACAATATATCAGGGCAAAGTCAGTTACCTGGCATTTCTGCAAGACAAATTTTACTTAGTGAAGCAGATGGATCTCATCGGTCAGGCACCATTTGATCTGGGCAAAACACAACGTATCAGCCCATACGGACCCCACATTGTTGATGTGAAAGCTCAAACCGGCGCCAACCAGGATTTCACAACACTCATCAGCGCCCTTATGAACGACCAATCTCCCACTTACATCGCATCCAACTACAGAGAATTCCCGATCGATCATCATGGGCTCTCCAGCACTACCCTGAAGCTGCCTGAGCTGCCTTCAAATATTGGGAAGAGAATTCAGAAAGCCGCTGAGAAATTAAAGACAGATCCCAAAGATCTCTTCTATTACCCTGTGCGAGGCAAAGTAATGAATGGTATTGCTATACTCAACCCGAAGACTAGCGAACTCGTGGATATCATTGCTCATGAGCCAGTAGAACAACCAGAAGAAACCACTAAGTAGAGTAATGTATATACGAACATTTCCAATATCACCCGCTATAATTCATCATACAAACTCAAAGACATAACACAGTTGGCGCCATCTCTCTCGATTTTGAACGTAGAAACGCTCAAGCTTCAATGTAAAATTTTTCTCAATACTCTCTACACTCAAGACGTATAGGTACCTTAAACAGCTGGGCGTTATTTATGGTAAATATCGTAGCTTGTTAAATTTCTTACTGAATACATTGCATTTCATCAGAAAAATGGCAGGACTTATCTAAGACCAGCCGAAATATCCAGCTGACTGATTAACAGTCTTTTATGTTAATTTCGTATTTTGATACCCAATCGAATCTCAGCTTTTCTTGTTGAAGCACCCAATTTTATCGTTTTATATTATGAATAAGAGCAACTCTCATGCTTAAGATAATCTAATATATAAATAAGTTTGATATTGATAATGAACCAGTATATTTTTACCTGTCGACCGAAGTGTAAAGACAGATCTTAAATTTTGGAAGTATGCTATGTGTGGATTTACAGGAATTATTAATTTTACTGGCAGTAGTACTTGCCCTGAAGCAACCATGAAAGCTATTGGTGAAGCTCTTAGATTTCGGGGACCAGATGACGAAACATTCTATCAGGATGACTATCTATCATTTGTCTTCAGAAGGCTCTCGATTGTAGATATCGAAGGAGGCTCTCAGCCAATCTGGAATGAAGATAAATCACTTTTTGTAGCTGTCAATGGCGAAATCTACAATCATATGGAGTTAAGGCAAACTCTTAAAAAAGATCATACATTTTCCTCTGATTCTGATTCTGAAATTGTTCTGCATCTATATGAAGAATTTGGCACTAAATCCTTTGAGAAATTAAATGGAATGTTCGCTATCACAATATGGGATAGAAACAATAAAGAGCTTGTGCTTTGCAGAGACAGGATAGGCATAAAGCCTCTATATTATACGGAAACTGCAAGCGGTTTTTTATTTGGCTCAGAATTGAAAGCTTTATTAATGCATCCAGACTGTCCAAGAGAACTGAACTGGTCAAACTTAAATGAAGCAGGCCTACAAGATAGTATAGAAATACCAAGCTTTGTAAAAGGTGTTTCGCATTTTCCCGCTGGTTGCTATCTTAAAGTAACCGGACAACATGATATTGAATTTGAAAGATACTGGTCACTGGAAAAACATGTTTCAAATGAATCAAAAATGAGTGATTCCGAGGTATTGGATCAATACATTGCATTGGTTCAGGATTCGGTTAAAAAAAGATTAATGGCTGATGTACCGGTTGGTATTTTCTTCAGCGGGGGGCTTGATTCAACACTACTAACCTCAATAGCCTCAAGCTACTCTTCCGAAATCCATTGTTTTACAGTCGTTGATAAAGCCACCTATGATTCGGGTGATGTACCTATTGCAAAGGCGATGTCAGAGAACCATGGTTATAATTTTCATCCGATACTTTTCGATATCGATACGATGATAAAGAACTTTAATCTCAATTCTCTTGAGCGCATCATCTATATGATGGAATCACCTAGATTTGACCTCGAATTCTTTTATAAATCCGAGCTACATAAGGCGGCCAAGAAATTAGTGCCTGATTTAAAAGTTATCTTACTTGGTCAAGGTGCAGATGAGTTTGCTGGCGGGTATTCAAAATATCTTGGGTCTAAATTCAGTGACTGGAAATCATATATCAGTGAAGAAGTAAAGCCATCTATTGACTATCACTACAACCGGCAATGTAATCTACCGGTTCGGTTTGATGGATTTTTTGACTATGCTCTTAATAAGAGTATTGATTTAAAGGATATATATAAGGAGAAAATGAAAGCTTATATATATCAACTCCAGTTTTTCAACCTTTGGCATGAAGACAGAACCAGCTCATATTACGGAATTGAGTCAAGGGTTCCATATCTAGATTACAGGGTTATAGAATTGATGGCATCCATACCATCAGAAAAACACGAATCCCTTTTCTGGGACAAGTCACTTATTCGTAAAGCAGTAGCCAGGATAGTTAAAGATTATCCTGAGAAACACCCAAAAGTACCGTTCTTCGTCACTGATGACCTTTTGAATGCAAATATATTTGCAAAGAACATTTGTAAGAATATCTATAATGAATTTTGTGAAAAATATCTCGATAAAACCAAACTTCCTGTAAATCATAGTTCATTTAACGAACTATATGAGGCATCACAATCAGATAGAATTAAGAGTTCAAGCAGTGCATGGAGGTTGATTGAACTAATGTCAATTGTTATTTTCGAGCGCTTTTGCGCGGTAACTGATGAGTTTGTGAAATTCAGCGATAATTCTTTAGATTCTGCCTTTTCTGAGTATCAATTGGAACAATGGGATAAATTGCCAGATGTTCTTAGTAGCTCGTTACACTTTAAGGATGTATTTGAATGGAGCCCAGAAACAGTTATTAGTATTCCTGAAGATTGTGAAATAGTGAATCTTCTCACAGAGAGCGAAGGAGTCACTGAATTAGTTTGGCTGTGTGAAGGACAGCAAGAGCTTCGCTTAAAAGTACCTGACAGTCACGATTGGTTGGTAATGCTATTCGATGCTATGGGTAGTCATATAAATTCTCCGATGAGCGTAAAATACTGGAGTGAAAAAACAGGCGTTTCAGCTCAGGTACTTGTTAATAACCTAAACAAATTTGTAAAGACAGGATATATTACAAAACACTAACGTAAAGCGAACCTCCTCTCTATACACAATATTTTATAGACACAGCAATCTTTAGCCGTCATCGGCTTGGTGAATGGGTGATACACATGATTTCAGATTTTTTAAAAAGAAAAAAGATTGTTCAATACGCTGAACAGATAGTGAACACTCATTTCAATCACGCAGAGCAGCTAAAGATGGCACGATTAAGAGGCGCCAAATACCAAAAAAGGCTTGATGTTCTGTGCAACAAACTTGGTCATGATGCACACAGCTATATTCAAGATGAAAAACTTGGTGTTTACGGAAAAGCAAAATTACTGAAAGTAGTTCAAACAAAACTGGAAGCTAACGGATTGGCATTGGATCAGGCGACAAGTATCGTTAATAAATTATTGCATTGAGAAGAAGATGTTAATCTGCATAAGCAATGGCTTGCAACATAACTTTATGATGTAGTAGATAGTACATTAATCATCAACCACCTAACAGGTTTCAGATTGAAAGCTGAGATTGCCAGTAGAATCAAGTAGCCTAATTTTGGAGGAGCACTTGAAACTCCAGATGTACATTCTCTTTTTGCTGCTTACCTTATTGACAGGATGCATACCAAAGTCAGAATCGGATCTACTGGTAGATTCGGCACTAAATATCTCTGGCCTTCCAGCAAACGTACGGATTCTGAAGAGTAGTTGGTTGACTGGTTGGTTTTACAACTCCTATGAATACCATTTAGAAATTTCTGCAGATGACTACACTAAGTTGCTTTCAGGTCAACACTATATCGATTGCGCGAAATCTCATGTTGAAAGTACAAAAGCATTTATCCTGTTTCAGGATGATAAGAATGTGCACTTAACGCACTGCGTAAAACATATATCGCCTGAGTTAAACGTTGCTGTTTACCACGATAGTGATATTAGAAATGTGTTCGTAGTATTCGACACACACTAAAATATAAAAAATCCCATCTTTTGATATTTACGGTGATCCAGACGTACTTGCTGTTGAGAATCTCCCAGCGCACCTACTGTGATTTATTGAAACACCCTGAGCGCGCGCTCGAAACTACGACGACATTTTTTTTAAGGGAAGCAATGGAGAAATAAGAGAAGATTTAGAAGACAAAAGGTGCTGAGTGCATCGTAAAGGACTGGTTAATGACAATGAATTGATCAGATATACCCGTGCAGGCCATCTGATGCTGGATAGACCCAACGAGCACTTCACTGAGGCAAGGATCAGTAACAACATAACCAGACAACCCCTAACTCATTGATAATAATAAAATAAATTATAGCTCACTCAAAATTCATCTTCACATATCATACCCAGTTACTATAACAATCGTACTGAATAGTGAATTAGCACCTAGTCATGTTACAAATCTAATTCTGTTTTCAAAACTTAGTAACCAAATGGTTTTCACATAGTCGATCAGTGCAGCACCAAGTCTCTGTAACCATTTCTGGACACATGAGCAAGGACTTATACCATTTCCACAAATTCAGACCCTTACCCATTGAATCTATTGCATTCTAAGGCTACATTACCTTATGATCAACGGGTCATCTTTGCATTTAACACACAACTTCGACTGCGGCCAACAGATAGTTAGGAATAAGGATTGAACGATCTAAATTTTCACCACCATCTGCCGCAAAGTATATAAGTCCTAGTCAAAAGGCGATAGTACATCAGGATGGCTACCACAAAACCACAAATCAATCTCAGCGGACTTGCGCGCTGCTTAATCCAAGACAGACTCCTTTCTGAGGATCAGGCAGCTACAGCATTCGAGGATTCACTTAAGAAAAAAGTCCCATTTGTCTCATTTCTTGTAGAAAACAAGATTTTGAAGAGTATTGATATCGCTATCTCTGCCTCTCGGGGTTTTGGGGTGCCTATTTTCGATCTAGATGTCATAGATCATAACGTCATACCGATTGATGTAGTTCCAGAGAAGTTGATTCGCTCGCACCATGCACTACCGATATTTAAAAGGGGTAACCGTCTTTTTCTGGCAGTATCAGATCCCACTAATCATCAGGGTCTGGACGAAATCAGATTCAATACCGGACTCGCTTCTGAAGCTATCCTGGTAGAAGATATCAAGCTCAGCAGGACTCTCGAGAAGGTGCTTGAGGCCCAGGAAACCGGCATGGATGAGCTGTTGGATGCCGACCTGGATAACCTGGACATCTCTTCTGGGGATGAGGAGAAATCAGGCGACGAATCAAGCTTGGATGTTGATGAAGCACCTGTTGTGCGCTACATCAACAAGATTCTCCTGGATGCGATAAATCAAGGGGTTTCGGATATCCACTTTGAGCCTTACGAATACACCTATCGCATCCGCTATCGCCAGGATGGGATGTTACACGAAGTAGCCAATCCGCCATCCAACCTTGCAAACAGATTATCCAGTCGTATCAAGGTCATGTCTCGAATGAATATCGCGGAGAGGCGGGTACCGCAGGATGGCCGTATTAAAATGAAGCTTTCCAAATCCCGTGCCATTGATTTTCGTGTTAACACATGCCCAACCCTTTACGGCGAGAAAATCGTCCTTCGTATTCTCGATCCAACCAGCGCTCAGCTGGGTATTGAGGCCCTAGGTTTCGAAAAGGAGCAGCGAGATGTTTTCGAAAAGGCAATAAAAAAGCCTTATGGGATGATTCTGGTAACAGGTCCTACAGGTAGTGGTAAAACCGTCAGCCTCTATACTGCCCTCAATATGTTGAATGAGCCCGAGGTCAACATATCTACAGCAGAAGATCCTGTGGAAATTCAAGTCGCGGGCATCAATCAGGTTAACACCAATGTCAAGACTGGGCTCACTTTTGCTGAAGCACTCAGAGCCTTCCTACGACAGGATCCTGATATTGTAATGGTGGGTGAGATTCGTGATCTTGAGACTGCTGAGATTGCTGTAAAAGCAGCACAAACGGGTCACTTGGTCCTATCCACCCTTCATACCAACGACGCCCCTCAAACCCTGACGCGATTGGCAAATATGGGAATCCCTCCCTTCAACATCGCTTCATCGGTTCTTTTAATCATGGCCCAACGCCTCGCAAGACGACTATGTGAACATTGTAAAGAGCCTGACGACTTACCAAGAGAAGCTTTACTTGAAGAAGGTTTCACTGACGCCGACATCGACGCTGGTTTTACGATTAACAAGCCTGTAGGTTGTGACCTGTGTACCAACGGCTATAAAGGCCGAGTTGGTATATTTCAAGTTATGCCTGTCTCAGAGGCGATGGGTAAGATCATTATGGAGGGAGGCACATCATTGCAATTGGAAGATCAAGCGGAAAAAGAGAATGTCGATAATCTTCGTCGTTCAGGCCTACGCAAGGTAATGCAGGGTATTACAAGCCTCCAAGAACTCAACAGGGTAACCAAGGACTAAGCTATGGCGCCCCCCAGAAATAAAGCAAAAGTTAAATCCCACCTCTATACCTGGGAGGGGACGGATAAAAAAGGTTCTCGCATTTCCGGCGAAAGTCGCGCAACAGATGTCAATATGGTGAAAGCCGACCTGCGAAGGCAGGGTGTCACCCCTCTAAAAGTCCGAAAAAAACCTGTCTCGCTTTTCAGTGGTAAGAAGAAAATTACCAGCGCGGATGTAACCATCTTCAGTCGTCAGCTTGCAACAATGATGTCGGCAGGCGTACCGATGGTTCAAGCCTTCGATATCGTTGGTAGGGGACATGAAAACCCCTCAATGCAAGAACTCGTCCTGACGATCAAATCAGATGTCGAGGGTGGCACAGCGCTTGCCGATGCTCTAAAAAAACACCCATTGCATTTTGAAGATCTGTTTGTAAATCTGGTTCGCGCAGGTGAACAAGCTGGTGTTTTGGAAACATTGCTACACAAGATAGCCACTTATAAGGAAAAGACAGAATCCATTAAGGGTAAGATAAAAAAAGCCATGTTTTATCCCGCTGCAATCATCGTTGCAGCTGTTGTGGTGACAGCTATTTTGCTTATTTTTGTTATACCTCAATTTGAATCCCTTTTTCAAAATTTTGGTGCTGACTTACCCGCCTTTACCCGGCTAGTCGTCAATCTTTCCCACTTTGTACGTGATTATTGGTGGTTAATGCTTGGTAGTATTATTGGTGCAGGCTATTTATTTATCGGAACTTGGAAACGGTCACGAAAATTACGTCACTCTGTTGACCGGATACTGCTTAAATTTCCTGTCATTGGTGTGATCCTCAATAAATCTGCAATAGCACGTTTTTCTCGCACCCTTGCAACCATGTCTGCTGCAGGCGTTCCACTGGTTGAGGCGCTAGACTCTGTTTCAGGCGCCACAGGAAACGTTGTTTATAGTGACGCCGTTTTGAGAATGCGGGAAGATGTTGCTACTGGTCAATCCTTACAGCTGGCTATGAGGCAGCGAAATCTGTTTCCCAATATGGTAATACAAATGGTTTCCATCGGTGAAGAGTCCGGTTCTCTAGATGACATGCTCAACAAAGTCGCAGACTTCTATGAAGAGCAAGTCGACAATGCTGTAGATGCCATGAGTAGCTTAATGGAACCTTTGATCATGGTCGTTCTAGGTACGCTTGTCGGTGGACTTGTTGTGGCCATGTATCTACCGATATTTAAGATGGGTTCTGCGATCTAGTCATAAATATGCACATATGCCTGTAACCAAAATACCTGAATTGCCATTGTGATCGTTATTGACTTCCTTGCACAAAATAGCGGCGCTTTTCTGCTATTGGTGGCACTTATTGGCCTGATTGTTGGTAGTTTTCTGAATGTTGTCATCCATCGCTTACCTAAAATGATGGAGCAACAGTGGCATACTGATTGTGATGAACTGAAGGGAATAACCACACCCGAGTCATCAGAGGTCTATAACCTCAACACCCCCGCATCCCACTGCCCTAACTGCAACCATAGAATTCGCCCTTGGGAAAACATCCCTGTAGTGAGTTGGTTGCTGCTGAAAGGCCGCTGTTCAAACTGCAAAAATCCTATAAGTATCAGATACCCAATCGTCGAAGCGGTTACCGGAATACTCTCTTTCTGGATCGCTTTTCATTTCGGTTTTGCCTGGGAAACAGTGGCTGCACTGATTCTGACTTGGAGTCTGGTCGCTTTGACCATGATCGATTTCGATGTGCAACTGCTACCTGACAACATTACTCTACCCATTCTTTGGCTCGGCTTGCTGATCAATCTGGGAAGTCTGTTCACCGATATCAATTCAGCCGTTATTGGTGCGGCAGCAGGCTACCTGGCGCTTTGGAGTGTCTACCAGCTTTTCAAACGCCTCACGGGCAAAGAGGGTATGGGCTATGGTGACTTTAAACTCCTGGCTTTGCTTGGCGCCTGGTTAGGTTGGCAATACCTGCCGCAGATCATTCTGCTCTCAGCCCTGGTCGGTGCCGTAGTTGGCATTCTGCTGATTGTCGTCAGAGGTCGTGACAAGAACATCCCCATACCTTTTGGCCCCTACCTGGCTGCAGCAGGCTGGATCAGTCTGATGTGGGGCGACCAGATCAATCAGGCCTATTTACAATGGTCTGGTTTATAATCTCAGCTTCCGCAGTTGACCGCTGATATCTGGCTTATGGTAATGGTATGCCAAATCATTTACTGAATTTTAGCCTCACCCATGGGGTGAGCCGGATTACGCTGTGCTGACTGTGGCCCTGACTGGAGGAATCGGCAGTGGCAAAAGTGCAGTTTCCTCACATTTCGAATCATTGGGTGTGCCGGTTATTGATGCCGATGCTCTTGCCCACAAGATGGTCACTCCAGGTTCCCCTGCCCTGCTGGAAATCAAGAGGACCTTTGGTGACAACCTGGTCAATACTGGGGGAGAGTTGAATAGGTCAGCACTGAGAGAGATTGTCTTTAGTGATCCCTCTCAGCGGAAACGCCTTGAAGCCATTCTCCACCCACCAATCAGACAAGCTATGGAGAGCTGGCTTGAGCAGCAGACAGCCCCCTATGCGGTGTTGGTGATCCCACTGCTATTTGAAACCGGGCAGCAGGATATCGCCGAGCGGATCCTGGTTGTAGACTGCGATGAATCGCTGCAATACCAACGGGTTTCTGAGCGGGATAATCTGGACGATTCGCAAATTGCTCAGATCCTCGCCAGTCAGATCGATCGTCAGACCCGTCTACAAGGGGCTGATGATATCATTGAGAACAATGGCGACCTGGCTGCATTGATTGCAGCTACTGAGCAAATGCATCAAGCTTATTTAGCCCTCTCTGAAACTTAGCTATTAATCTGACTTTGCACTTAGTTTAACCGACCTGGCTTGGTGGGGCATGGCCCCACCCTACCGTTGAACTCAGGGTGTAGGGTGGGGCCATGCCCCACCAAATGCGTAATAATCTCGATTAACTCAGCTGTATAGCGATGGGACTATTCAAGCCACAGCGCTTGCAATGGATAGCAGCTGAATCATGCAACACTGATCTTCTGCCTTTTTTGAAAAATCAATCCGTCACCAGAAGTATCCACTTCGATCATATCACCGGGTCCAAACCGACCGGAGAGAATTTCCTGTGCCAATGGATTCTCAAGCTGCTGGCGTATCGCCCGCTTCAAGGGTCGAGCACCATATACAGGATCAAAACCAGCCTTACCCAGGAGGTCGAGCGCCGCATCTGAAACAGACAACACCATATCACTATCGGCCAGACGTTGACGAAGGTAATCAACCTGAATACTGGCAATCGCGCGTATCTGCTCCTCACCCAGAGGATGAAAGACAACAATCTCATCGACCCGGTTGATAAACTCAGGACGGAAGTTCTGTTGTACTGTCTCCATCACCGATGCCTTCATCTGATCGTACTGATCCTCAGTGGCCATCTCCTGAATGATCTGGGAACCCAGATTCGAGGTCATCACAATCACACTATTGCGAAAGTCTACTGTGCGCCCCTGACCATCTGTGAGCCGACCATCATCAAGTACCTGCAGTAGCACGTTGAACACATCAGGATGCGCCTTCTCCACTTCATCAAGCAGAATCACTGAATAGGGTCTGCGTCGGACAGCTTCAGTCAAATAGCCACCCTCTTCATAGCCTACATAACCTGGTGGTGCGCCAATCAAGCGTGCGACTGAATGCTTCTCCATGAATTCCGACATATCAATACGGATCATCGCCTCTTCTGTATCGAAGAGAAACTCTGCCAGAGATTTACACAGCTCTGTTTTACCTACACCGGTCGGGCCAAGAAACAGAAATGAACCATTGGGTTGATTGGGATCGGAAAGCCCTGCTCTTGATCGGCGTATGGCATCACTGACGGCTCTCACACCCTCCTGCTGTCCTATTACCCGCCTACCCAGCTCCTCCTCCATACGCAACAGCTTATCCCGTTCCCCCTCCAACATCTTGGAGACCGGAATGCCTGTCCACTTGGAGACCACGTCAGCAATCTCCTCCTCTGAGACCTTGTTTCGCAGCAGTTTCATCTCCTGCATCTCAGCCTGGGTTGCCATATCGAGCTGCTTCTCAAGTTCCGGAATCCGCCCATACTGAAGCTCTGACATACGTGCCAGATCACCAGCCCTATGGGCAGTTTCCAACTCCAGTCGGGCCCGCTCCAGGGACTCCTTGATATGAGTTGTCCCCTGCAGTGCTGCTTTTTCCGATTTCCAGATCTCTTCCAGGTCAGAGAACTCCCGCTCCAACCGTTCAATTTGTGCTTGCAGATCGGCCAGTCGCTTTTTTGAGGCCTCATCAGACTCTTTATTCAGTGCCTCACGCTCAATCTTCAGCTGAATCAGACGACGCTCAAGACGATCCATCTCCTCAGGCTTGGAGTCGATCTCCATGCGTATCTGAGATGCAGCCTCATCCACCAGATCGATGGCTTTATCGGGTAGCTGACGATCGGTGATGTAACGATGGGAGAGGGTTGCTGCGGCAACGATTGCCGGATCAGTGACATCTACTCCATGGTGCACTTCATAGCGCTCCTTCAAGCCTCTCAGGATGGCTATCGTATCCTCGACACTGGGCTCTTCCACCAACACTTTCTGGAATCTACGTTCCAGGGCGGCATCTTTCTCAAGATATTGTCGATACTCATCCAGGGTGGTGGCACCCACGCAATGCAGTTCACCCCGAGCCAATGCAGGCTTCAGCATGTTACCGGCATCCATTGCCCCTTCGGCCTTACCGGCGCCAACCATGGTATGCAGTTCATCGATAAAGAGGATAATCTGCCCCTCCTGCTTGGAGAGATCATTGAGTACTGCCTTCAGGCGCTCCTCGAATTCACCACGAAATTTAGCCCCTGCGATCAAAGACCCCATGTCGAGAGAGAGCAGTCGCTTGGTTTTCAGCCCTTCAGGAACTTCGCCGTTGACGATTCGCTGAGCCAATCCCTCAACAATTGCTGTTTTGCCGACACCAGGTTCACCGATCAGTACCGGATTATTCTTAGTCCGGCGTTGCAGAACCTGTATGGTTCGACGAATTTCATCATCCCTGCCGATAACAGGATCCAGTTTGCCCTGCTCTGCCCGCTCAGTCAGATCAATGGTGTATTTTTCCAGTGCCTGACGCTGATCTTCCGCATTCGGGTCGTCTACTTTCTGGCCACCACGCATCTTCTCAATGCTCTTCTCAAGGGCTTCCTTGGCAGCCCCGGCATTGCGCAACATTTCGCCCAGTTCGCCCTTATCCTCTACAGCTGCGAGAACGAACAGCTCACTGGAGATATATTGATCATTACGCTGTTGTGCTAATTTATCGGTCTGATTGAGCAGCCGCCCCAGTTCATTGGAAATATGCAGGTCACCGGCTGCGCCCTCGACGCTTGGGAGACGTTCGGTAGCAGCACTCAGACTGGAGCGTAATTGATTGATATTGACATCGGATTGCGCCAATAGGTGACGTACAGTACCACCCTCCTGATCGAGCATGGCGCTCATCAGGTGTACAGGTTCGATAAACTGATGATCCCGACCGACAGCAAGGCTCTGGGCATCTGCCAGAGCCATCTGAAATTTACTGGTCAAACGATCCATTCTCATGGGGTATTACTCCAAAAATCTTCTATTAATAACCATAAGGTGGGGCAAAACCCCGGTTTTTCAAGTTGATTTCGATGGGCTGAACCCGTGGCATGTGAGGATGAACCTAAACTGTCAGTAACTGCTCACTATAGTCAAAACAGTTGAATTTATTGGCATTCCGCCACGCTTGTGATTGTTGAATGGTGTGCTGAACTTCCCGGATTCCGTTGCACTTCATCCAGGTTACTTTCTAAAGATATCCTGAGGTGCGGCCGGGTCGTACCCGGCAAAAAAATCAGCAACTGGAATCCTGCTGCTTCTCCATCACTTCAACCTTACCCAGTACCATGGTTTCCAGTGATTGCTTGTAATCCTTAACTTTTTGTCGCATTTCGAGATCAGTGGCTCCGAGCATCTGAGTCGCCAGAATAGCCGCATTTTTCGCACCATTGATTGCCACTGTCGCCACAGGAACTCCTGGGGGCATCTGCACGATAGAGAGCAACGAATCCTCTCCACTCAAGGCAGAAGACTTAACCGGCACACCGATCACGGGCAAGGGTGTAATAGACGCCACCATGCCAGGCAAATGGGCAGCACCACCTGCACCTGCGATTACAACCTGCAAACCACGCTGTTCCGCACTTTGGGAATATTCATATAGTCTTGCCGGGGTACGATGAGCCGAGACAATGGTCATCTCATAAGGTATCTGAAACGCCTCAAGTTGCTTTGCGGCCTCTTGCATCACCGGTAGATCTGAATCACTACCCATTATGATGCCAACGATAGGTTTGCTCATGGATGCTGCTCCCCACAAATTTGAATTATATCCCGTACCTGCTCGGCTTTAGTTCGAGCACTATCCAGATCCTGATCGATAACAGTCACGTGTCCCATTTTCCGAAAAGGTTTAACTTCGGCTTTGCCGTAAATATGGAGACAGACGCCAGGAATGGCCAAAGCCTCCTGCAAGCCATTGAAAACCGGTGTGCCAACAGCATCCGCCTCACCCAGGAGATTGATCATAGCTGCTGGGGCCAACTGCTCTGTTGATCCCAGAGGCAGATCGAGTACGGCACGTAGATGTTGCTCAAACTGATCTGTTATACAGGCCTCAATGGTGTGATGACCTGAGTTATGGGTTCTTGGTGCAATTTCATTCACCAACAGTTCGCCATCTGCAGTCAAGAACAACTCAACACCAAACATACCTACCCCCTCGAGGGCATTGATGGTACGCATAGCCAGCGCCTCAGCCTGTTGAGCAATAGCTCTATCCACCTTGGCGGGGCAGAGCAACAGATCGAGAACATTTTCACCTGCGCGAAAGCACATCTCCACTGTTGGGTAAGCCACGCAATCTCCATTGGCGCGACGAGCAACCATCACAGCCAACTCTTTGTCAGCCTCGATAAAACGCTCAACCAGAGATGGTACAGGTAGATGAGCATTGAACGCATCAGCATCCAACATCACTGAGACCCCACGACCGTCGTAGCCGCCACGCCTGGCTTTCTGTACCAAAGGAAAACCAAAGGATTCAAAGTCGGCCAGATTCGGTTCTGCCATCTCTATAAATTCAGCTGTAGGAATATTCGCCTGACTGAGGAACCGCTTCTGTGTCAGCTTGTCCTGCAGGGTGGAGAGCAGAGCAGGAGCAGGATTGATCTTATGTCCCTCTAGCTCCAGTTGACGCAAGGTCTCAGTATCAATGTCTTCCAGCTCATAGGTCACCACATCACAGGATTCCGCCAATTCTCTCAATTTGGCAGGATCGTGGTAGCCGCCAATGATCTGCTCTCCGGCAACCTGACCAGCAGGCGACTTTGGATAGGGATCCAGAACGACACAGGTGCAGCCCAGGCGCTTAGCCGCTTTGACCATCATACGACCAAGCTGACCACCGCCTACCAAGCCAATACGGGCTATAGGAAAGGGGTAACTATCCTTCATGGTGTTGCGTAACTCATTATTGGGTAAGAAAACGTTACAGTATAACCGGCCTGGGCCTGGAATGTCTCATCTATCCTACAGATTCAAACCAAACCCCGCCTACTGAGAGAGAAATAGTGATTGAGTGATGAGGAAAATCATCATGAATATCCATTTGCCCCTTAAATCGAAGACGATCACTCCTTTTCTGCAGGCGCCTGAAGTTGAACCGCCCCTTTAGTAACACCCGCGAAGGCTTGCAGCCCCTCATCATCAAGAATATCAACCCGGCTTCCATCCACCCGAATCACCCCATGATCACTCAGATTATGCAGAATTCGGGAAAAGGTCTCTGGTGTCACTGATAGCCGGGAGGCGATTACCCCTTTAGGGACCTGCAACTCAATGCTGTCACCCTGCTCTTTGACAAGACTCCAGTGATTCCAGAGAAAACTGGCAACACGACAGCTTGCAGTTTGCAGTGTCAGATCATCAATTTCACGGATCAGCATCCGCAAGCGATGACTCATGTCAGCTAACAGATAAAAACAGGTCTCTACTGAGCCACGCAGCAACGCCTTAAAAGGCTCGCTTTCGAAACTCAGCAGATGAGTCTCCCCCATGGCCAGGGCATTGACTGGATAATCGGGTTCTTCACCGAACATCAATGCCTCAGCGAAGGTCTGCCCTGGAGATATGATCTCGATAACTTTCTCCTGACCCTGCAGCGACAGCCGAGTTAGCTTGACCTGCCCACTTGTCACCAGAAAAAAGTGCGTGGCAGGATCGCCAACCCGAAAATAGAGCTGGCCATCCAAGAGCTTTACCTCACGGGCCATCTGCTCCACTTTGCTGAATTGCTGATCATCCAGATGGGTAAACAGATAGCACTGCCGAAGATCGAATGTCACTACTCAGCCTCCTCTTCAAGTGCGTCTTTTAAAGAACCTTTAGATAGCCCTGAAACGAGCAGACCATCACTCATGAGAGACCATAACCCAGAAAGATTGCATTTTGCAGGTTTGATGTCGATACATGACTTACTCAAAGGTTCTTGAAACTCATCGATTCAGCTTCCATACCCGATAGTAGACAATTCCACTACTGTTATCGGTCACTAGCCATCGGCCGTTATCGAAATCAAAACGATTGTCACTATATTGCTGACAACTCAAATGACTCTGGTATTTGGAAAGAACCTCATCACCGGTAACTTCCAGAAACCATGCCGCAGGTGCCTGACAATCCACACTCAGGTAGTCGGCCTCATTTCGCAGATGAATATCAGTCTGCTTGGGAAGAATTTTCAGCCAGGCGCTGAATCCTCGAACCATGACGCCACCATCGGCCAGTAGCTCTATTTCCTCCAGTGAATTCTCAAAGCCATCTTTAAAAATCAACTCAGGATCTGTTGCAGTGGGATCTCCACCACTGCAACCCAGCTGCCAAATCAAGACAGTGTGGAGTACCACGCCAACCCATGACCTTTTCATGGCATATTTGCGCTCAATAAAATCCTATGCATCAATCCAGTTGTGATACATCCCTGACTGCGCCACGAGCAGCAGAAGTCGTCAGCGCTGCATAAGCCTTGAGGGCCTGAGAGACTTGTCGATCGCGATTTTTTGGTTTCCATGCCGAATCACCGAGCGCCTCCATTGCTTCGCGTCGCTGCTGCAACACCTCATCACTGATTACAACCTGGATTGATCGACCGGGAATATCAATTTCGATTCTGTCCCCCTCCACCACTAAGCCGATATTACCCCCCTCTGCAGCCTCAGGTGAGCAGTGTCCTATGGAGAGTCCGGATGTACCACCGGAAAAACGACCATCAGTGATCAGAGCACAATGCTTACCCAGCCCTTTCGATTTCAGGTAACTGGTAGGGTAGAGCATCTCTTGCATTCCAGGCCCGCCTTTAGGGCCTTCATAGCGGATAATCACCACATCACCTTCGTTAATCTGGTCATTCAGGATCGCATCAACCGCAGCATCCTGGCTTTCGAAAAGTCTTGCAGGCCCTGAAAATTTGAGGATCGATTCATCAACCCCGGCCGTCTTCACGATACACCCTTGTTCAGCCAGATTTCCAGAGAGTACGGCAAGGCCGCCATCTTTTGAGTAGGCGTGCTCTAAGTCCCGAATACAACCTGCAGCGCGATCCAAGTCGAGTGCCGGCCAGCGAGCCTG
>NZ_JBSYOO010000023.1:0-65190 GCF_058244675.1 Candidatus Thiodiazotropha sp. AKIB8
ATCAAGACAGATCTGTTGCTTGCGCGATATCGTCATCGCCGGCTCCTTGGCTTAGTTACATTCCTTGTATCGCCTGACTTTAACGCACCTGAATGCTCTTTTCAAATGGTGGCTGTCCCTATACCTCCCTACTAAATGGTGGCTGTCCCTATACCTCCTGTGGCTGTCCCTATACCTCCTACCTATACCTCCTATACCTCGATACCTCCCCAGCCCTATCAGGTCGTTCCAGAATCGCCGACCTGATCAAAGTAGTAAGTGACATATTCTGAAAGATTAAGATAGTTGAGTACGGTTGGGGACAATTCGGAACGACGGCAACTCTCGCTGACACTCAGATCTTCCTCCATAAGATCCAAGATCAGAGCCTCCTCTTTTGGAATCTCCGGATCATACACCAACACATTCGGTTTAAGGAGTTCTTCATGATTGATGGTAACCACGCATGCAATGCGCTGGTCTGAGAGTCGCACTACGGTCCCTGGGGGGTAAACTCCCAGATTGCTGATAAAGGCTGTAAGGATAGATGAATCGTATTTACCCCGCTCCTTACTGTACATCAGCGATACCGCTTCATAGGGCGAAAGTGAACGATTAGGATCCGCATGGTTACACAACTCGTCATAATGATCGACGACCGCAACGATGCGTGACAGCATCCCGACTTCATGTTTCAGACCCTTCGGATAGCCGCTGCCGTCCAGTCGCTCATGATGCTGTCCGATGATGGCGACAGCCTCCTCAGGCAGCGTTCCGATCTTTTTCGCCATCTCGACTCCCAGTAAGGTGTGACGCTGATAGATCTTTTCTTCGACCTCAGTTAGGGGTTCCTTCTTGAGCAGAATCTGGCTTGGGATTCGCTGGTGACCCAGGTCATGAAACAGAGCGCCAAGTCCCAACACATGCAGCTTTCTGGCATCCAGTCCCAACTTTCGGCCCAATACCAGCGACAAAGCGGTTACATTCAGTGAGTGGTAGTAACTGCTCTCGTTCTTGCCCTTCAGACTAACTAACTGCATGGTGACTTCAGTGTCTTCCGTGAGACCGACAACCATATCCCCAATCACCTCATCCGCCACACGTATAGCCTGTTCCGGTGTGGCGAATAGCACCCCCATCAGCTTGCGCACCGAATCAACCGACTTTTCATAGCGACCGGCTGTCTGGTTGAGTTTGCTGCGACGCGCTTTAAGCACCTTAATACGCTTGCGTTTTTCCTCCCAGAGCGCATCTTCGGCACTATCCTGGACCAGCTCTTCTTCTGCAGTGGCCTCGACAAGTGGAAGTGGCTGGGTATCACTTTTATCGGGATCGAACTGTAATGAAGTCAACTTGAGACTGCGTAAAGTATTCAACTGCTTCTGAGAGCGGATCTTGAAGCTACTGGTCATAAAAGGATGCTTCATCCATGGAAGATCCAAGTGGATATACAAACCTATGCAAAGTTGGTCTTTATGGATAGTCTTATCCGACATCTTTTAATAACTGCTCCGGGGTTCTGAGAGTGGCTTGAATAGTCATATATGGGCGCCACAAGTAAAGCAACTATTTACGAAGGGCGCCAACCAACCATTGTGGGGATGTGGCCTGTTATGACTATAGTATCAAGTGACATGTTCCGTAATATGGTTTTTTGTTCCCTCACAACTAGGTATGGCCACCTCGGGAATCCAATCTGATTTGCTGAGAGATTTTGGGAAGCGAGAAACAATTCGCTAGCCCTATTGGATGGTATTAGTCGCGTTATAGCCTGTGTCGCCCCCAATTCTGCGAAAGCAGGCGTAGCTCAGTCCGCTGAAACCTCAGAATTCACCACCATTGCTGAACGAACAGTACGGATAAAACGTCATCCTGACAATCCCGACAGATGGCAGATAGGGAGACTCAACTATCTCCGGGGTCGGAGTCGAATCGAGAACGGATTGGTCTGCTAGAGATATGCACTTGTGCTGTTTCGAGGTGACTCACGCTAGGGAAGCTTTCGACTCCGACCCCTCCCGCTTAAGATAACGGCATGGCAGCAGAGGCCTCAACATCTTGCCTTGTTCAGCCCAACAGACGTTTTACCGGCCCAAAAGAGCGGCGGTGGATCGGTGTTACCCCATGATCATCAAGACCAGCCAGATGTTGCTTGGTTGGGTAGCCTTTGTGCTTTGCCAATCCATAACCTGGATATTGTGCATCCAACTCTACCATCTCCCTGTCCCTGGCAACTTTGGCGATGATCGAGGCAGCACTGATCTCTGCAACACTACTGTCGCCTCCGATAACGGCCTCTGCAGGACACGCTAAGATGGGTAGATGTTTACCATCAACTAGTGCCTGATGTGGTACAACTGATAAACCTTCTACAGCCCGTTTCATTGCCAACAGACTCGCTTGTAGAATATTGATCTTATCTATCTCTTCTACCTCGGCACGCCCCAGGGACCAACAGTAGGCCTGTTCTCGAATTACAATATCGAGTGCTTCCCGTCGTTTTTCGCTCAGCTTTTTTGAGTCTGCAAGGCCCTGAATTGGCCTGTCAGGATGCAATATAACCGCAGCTGCAACCACTGGTCCGGCTAATGGCCCCCTGCCTACTTCATCAACACCTGCCACCAACTGAATTATCTGTTTGCTCTGTTTTGAACTCATGATTTACTTTGATTATCACTCATAGTCAGACAAGATTATTGGTTGGCATCCGGCTGCCAACTCTCTCTCTTCAGAATATCCTCAGAGAGGGTAGCCACAAGCTCCTTGGCCAATAATTTACGATCAATTTTTCCATTTGGATTGGTAGGAACAGTCGAGCGGAATATCACCAGGCTGGGAATCATATAGCTGGTTAATCTCTTTTTACAGGCATTTATCAACTCATCCTCAGAAACTTTTATCCCTTTGTGTGGCACCACGATCAAGGCAATGGAGTGTCCGAGTTTGGGATGTGGAAGCCCCAAGGCCACAACCTCATTCACCAGCCCGGTTGCATGAAAAATCGCTTCAATCTCATTCGGACTGACACGATATCCCGAGGTTTTAATCTGATCATCCTCTCGGCCGATAAAATAGAGATAACCTTCACTATCCTGCTTGACGATATCCCCAGACCAAACCGCCAACTCCCGATCAGCAGAGTCATCTCTCCCATTGGGAACAGGCCTAAATCGTTGAGCTGCTTCATCTTGATCGTTCCAATATCCGAGGGATACCAATGGGCCGCGATGAACCAACTCTCCTGGCTCATCTGTACCACAGGGAGTGCCATCAGGTTTCAACACCATCACTTCAGCATTTGGAATCGCAATACCCATTGAAGTCGGACGAGCCGCCACCTGATCGGGAGGCAGGTAGGTTGAACGAAAGGCCTCGGTCAGTCCATACATCAGATAGATATCTGTATCCGGAAGGTTTCGTTGCAACTGCTCAGTGGTCTCTACAGGTACAACACCACCTGAGCTGGTGACATATCTTAGATACTTAGCAATCTCTGGAGGCCAGCTCTGCTCTACCAGAGAATTCCAAAGTGGGGGGACTGCAGCAAGGCCGGTAATCTTCTCTTTTACCAAGGTGTTCAACACTTCCATTGGTAGTAGATAGTTAATCAATACTGCAGTAGCACCAACCAGAAAGGCGGTGGTCAGTTGGCTGACGCCGTAGTCGAAACTGAGGGGAAGTACGACCAAAATCCGGTCAGAAGCGCAATTGTTCAGGTATTGCGCAACACTCTTCGCCCCTGTCACCATGTTTTGGTGGCTGAGAACTACCCCCTTGGGCTGTCCGGTACTACCAGAGGTATAAAGAAGTGCTGCTATATCAGATTCATTGATTCGAGGCAGTGCGTTGAGCTGCCCCAATTGCAGAAAAGTATGCCAGGAATAGAGTCTCTGCACATCTGTGCTACTCCTTCGACTCTTGCAATCATCGATCAACACCAAATTACTGAGTTGAACCGGCTTTCCAAGATCGCCGTTCAATGCTCTATATTTGCCGCAAGTGGTTATCAATAATTTTGCATCACAATCCTGCAGTATATGAGCCACCTGATGGGGTTTCAGTACCGGGTTGACTGGTACAAAAATCGCCCCGGCGGCTACTGTGCCAAAAATCGAAACCACATTCTCAAGACATTTTGGCAGGTAGATTGCCACCCGATCTGATTTTTCGATGCCGATAGTCATCAGGGAGCTGGCAAACAGCTCGACCTCTCTGGCCAATTCACTATAAATGTGTGAGCACTCTTTGTATTGAAGGGCGCACTGATCCGGCGAGCGATTGGCAGACTCGAATATCAGTTCATGTAGTAGCGCAGCCATTGAATAAAGTATGTTTCCTTACATTCGATATTTTAAAATACTCATCTTGCATCAGAGCAAAAAAAATGGAGCCTGTCTAATTGCATAGGTATTTGAAATTTTTTCATTGTCCAGACTCAATCAGTTGAAGGATCATTTCAGCGGCTCTTGAGGCAGCATCCTGTTTCAGATGCTGATGGATCTTATGGTAACTCAGTGCGATATCTTCTCGCTGCTGAGGGTCATTAAGCAGATCAATCAAAGCTTGCCCCATGGTCTCAGCCTGGCACGCCTCCTGAAGAAATTCTGGTGCCAGCATACGTTCACTCAACAGATTAGCGATCGCCACATAAGGCGTCTTCAGAAGCTTGAATCGCCGTATCAACCAAGCTGTTAGTGGCGACACACGATAAGCTACAACCATCGGTTTTTTTAACAGTAGAGTCTCGAGTGTAGCAGTACCAGACGCTGTCAACACAACATCTGCCGCGCCAATCGCCTCTCTGGGCTGACCATCCAATAGTTTTACAGAGATCTCAGAAGATTGTCCCTTTATCGCATCGCTGAATGCCTGTTTAATCTTCTGGTTAACCATGGGAGCAACAAACTGTAGCTCTGGCTGCTGCCGTTTTAACCAAACAGCAGTTTCAACAAATGGCAAAGCCAGTCGGCTTACTTCACTCATGCGACTGCCAGGCAGAAGCGCAATTACCGGTTTCGTGGCATCTAATCCCAGTTGCTCTCTCACTTCACCAGGGTTCCTGGGCTGTAGTGGTATCTGATCTGCCAGTGGATGCCCCACATAGGCTGCAGGTACTTGATGCTGTTTTAAAAAATCCACTTCGAAATCGAAGATACAGAGCATAAGATCAACCGCTTGACGTAACTTTTTGACCCGCCCCTGGCGCCAGGCCCAGACTGTTGGGCTGACCCAGTGGGCGGTGGTAACGCCAGCCCTCTTAAGCTGAGTTTCCAGCGCCAGATTGAAATCGGGGGCATCAATACCCAGTACCAGATCAGGTGGATGCTTGAGAAAGTGATCCACCAATTGGCGTCTGGTTTTTAACAATCCTGGCAGATGACCCAGCACTTCAACCAATCCCATTACCGGGTCCATGGTTGCCAGAGAGCGACAACCTGCCGCTTCCATCAACGGCCCAGTCATCCCTTCAAAAACCATCTCAGGGGATTTTTCCTGTAGTGCCTCGATCAATGCTGCAGCCAGTTGATCACCTGACACCTCATTAACAATGATGCCAATTCGTTTGCTATGTTGTGATCTATTTGGCTGCATCAGAGAGTGCTCTGAATACTTGTTGTGAAAAGGTGTTATCGCAGGATGCCACGACCACTATGGGAAAGAAATTCCGACAGAATTCGCAATTCCGGAGTATCTGAGGCCAACTTTTCAACCTCTTCCCGCGCCGCTTCCAGGCGCTGTCCCGAGTGATAGATAATTTTGTAAGCCCGCTTAATCTGCTTTATTGCCTCCGGACTGAACCCTCTCCGACTCAACCCTTCACGATTGATCCCATGAGGTTTGGTGGGCTGTCCTGCGGCCATGAAATAGGGCGGAAGATCCATATTGATCGCAGACCCCATGCCGGAAAAGCTGTGAGCACCGATGCGGCAAAATTGATGAACTTTGGTGAATCCGCCGAGAATAGCATAGTCACCAATCTCCACATGCCCACCCAGTGAGGCGGCATTGGCGAGTATGACGTTGTCACCCAATATGCAATCGTGTGCAACATGAATATAGGCCATCAAAAGATTATCGTTGCCGATGCGGGTAATGCTCTGATCCTGAACGGTACCCCGATGAAGCGTCGCAAACTCTCTCACCACATTGCGGTCACCAATCTCCAGAAGAGTCGGTTCACCAGCATATTTTTTATCCTGAGGATCTTCTCCAACTGACGCAAACTGATAGATACGGTTATCTTTACCGATTCGGGTCGGCCCGTTGACTACCACATGAGGACCAATCACCGTTCCAGCGGCAATGCTCACATCCGCACCGATAATTGAAAAAGGTCCGACACTGACCCCCTCTTGCAATTCCGCTTTCGGATCAATAACTGCGCGTGAATCGATCAGCTGCCTATCTCCCTGGCAGTACACATGATCTCTGCAGTGGCTACGGTTCTGCCATCCACAGTAGCTGAGCAGGTAAAGAAACCAATACCCCGTTTCAACTTATTCCGAAAAACATCAATGATCAGTTGATCGCCTGGTTCGACCTGCTGTTTAAAACGTGCCTTATCAATACCGACAAACAGGTAGATGGTGGTCTCATTGACGGTTTCAGGATTAGACTCCATGGCCAAAAGACCTGTTGCCTGAGCCATCGCCTCTACAATCAGCACACCCGGCATAACCGGTTGAATCGGAAAGTGTCCATTAAAAAACGGCTCGTTATAGGTAACATTCTTAAGCGCACGCAATCGGGTATCTTTTTCATATTCCATGACCCGGTCTATGAGCAGAAAAGGATAACGGTGCGGCAGCAGGCTCAGCACCTTGTTGATGTCCATAGCGATCAAACTACCCTCCCATGACTCATGCTTCTCATTTGAATGACTCTCCGGTGAGTGTCTTCACCGCTTTTTTTAGAAATTTCAGATCTTTGGCCATCTCATCGAGATGCCTGAGTCTGGCAATCATCTTACGCCATGCGCCATTTTCCATGGCAGGCAGATTGCCACTGTAATAGCCTGGCTCGGTGAATGAGCGCGATACCAGGGCCGCCCCGGAAAAATGCACATTATCACCTATCGTCAAATGCCCTGCCAGACCGGTTTGGCCGCCGACAGTACAGTAGCTACCTACTTTCGTTGAACCAGCAATTCCGGAACAGCCGGCCATTGCTGTATGTTCACCGACCTCGACGTTGTGCGCGATCATTACCATATTATCCAGCTTGACCCCATCATGCAGAATCGTATCTTCCAGTGCGCCCCGGTCAACTGTGGTATTGGCACCAATCTCCACCTCATCACCAATCCACACCCGTCCCAGTTGCGGCACTTTGATCCATCTACCCTGATCGTTTGCCAAACCAAACCCATCCGCACCAAGTACGGCACCGGGATGTATCAAACAGCGAGCACCTATGCGGGTCCGGTGACAGAGGGTTACCCGAGCGACTAGCCGGGTCTGTTGGCCAATCTCACAATCGGACTCGATCACACTGCCTGGCCCGATGACAACATCTGCCCCAATGCGGACTCTCTCACCAATAACAGAACAAGCGCCAATTGTAGCGCTACCATCAATCTGCGCCGATTCCGCCACAACCGCCGATTCTGCTATACCTGTTTTGGTTTCCGCGACAGGAAAAAGTATGGTTGCTGCCCGAGCATAGGCCAGATATGGATTATCAGTAATCAGCGATGCCGCTGGACAGTCCATCGCCGCATCTTCAGACAGAATCACTGCTGAGGCACCCGTCTCATTGAGGTAGCGACGGTATGCCTTATTGCTGAGAAAACTCAACTGGCCTGAGCTTGCACTCTGCAGGGTAGCAACGCCATCTATTCGCAGATCCGGGTCTCCGCGAAGCTCGGCCCCGATCGCTTCAGCGATATCTCCAAGTCGATTCGACAAGTCTACTAACCCAAACCTATTCAGCTGTTCTGTTGCGGAGCTTTTCTAACACCTTCTCAGATATATCGATCTTTTTACTGAAATAGACCACACCATCTGAGACGATCAAGTCGATATTTTCACTCTTACCCACTTCCTGAATCACCTCACGAACCTGCTGACGGAGCTTTTTGAACTCCTCATTCTGGCGTAGATTCAGATCCTCACGAAATTCGGTCTGTGCATTTTTTAACTTTCGGCTACGGCTGAGAATATCCCGCTCCAAGCGCTTCACCTCTGATTCGCTCATTACCGAACCATCTCGCTGTAGCTTCTCTTCCAGTTGTTTAAGTTGCTTTTGCGATGCCAGAAGGTCTTTCTCCCTGCGGGAAAATTCTGTCTGCAACCGCTCTCTAGCCGTCTTATACTGTGGTGATTCTTCAAAAACTTTTGTGGCATTTACAAATGCGATGCGATACTCCTCGGCGTAGGCACTGCTCGAAGCAGACACAACCAGTATCAAAGCAACTAGAAATATTCGTAATGAGTTCACCCATCAACTCCCTAATTAATTTTTAGAATCCGCTACCAATTCTGAATTGCAGCGATTTAGTCTTATCACCCTCTTCCTCTTTTAGCGGATAGCCCAAGCTGAAAGAGAGTGCACCTACCGGAGAAAACCAGGATAACATTAGACCGGTAGAAGCTCTAAATCCATCCCACTTAATCTCTTCGTTATTCGCCAGATCAAATACATTGCCGACATCAACAAACATACCGGCACGCACTGTATCCTTGAAATCGTCACCAAAGACGGGAAACAGTAACTCCATCTGACCCACGATTCTAGCATTTGCTCCCAGTGCGTCATCCTGGGAATCTTTGGGACCGAGGGTATTCTCTTCAAAAGACCTGACTGACCCTATGCCACCAGCGTAGAAGTTACGAAAAAACGGTAACTCGTCGTTATTTCCGTAACCATCACCGTAACCCAGTTCACCGTTCAACTTTAAGGTCAGGCTGCTAGTCAGCGGAAAATAGTGCGCATTACGGTAACTCAAACGATAGTACTGCAGATCACTGCCCGGCGTGTTCAATTCCGCAGAGAAGATCTGGCGCCCGCCCCGATTGGGGAAAATCGCTCGATCACGGGTATCACGAATCCAGCTGCCGACCAGTTCAAAATCGGAGAATTTCTCGCCATTCTCCTCGAGAAATGATTTGATCTCATCAGAAGGAGACGACCCTTCGAAGAACTTCGTACGCTCATAGGCAAGACTGAACTTCAATCGATCATATTCGGTTACCGGTATTCCGAAATTGATTCCCAAACGCCCGACATCAGTAGAGTAGCTGGATATATTGAGCTCAGAGTAGTCGGTCTCCCGATAACTCATCTCATACCCCTGACTGACGCCATCAATGGTGTAGTAGGGATCAGTATAGACAACAGTCACCTTCTTGGTGGCATCACTGGTATCGAAGCCGGCACTGACCCGCTTTCCTGTACCAAGAAAATTATTCTGGCTGATACTGGCGTTGAACAGCACCCCCTGGGTCTCAGAGTAACCAACACCGGCGCTGAGACTGCCTGATGCCGCTTCGGTGACACTCAGATCGACATCCACCAGGTCTGTGGTCCCTGGCACAGCAGGGGTTTCCATATTAACTTCGTTAAAGAAACCTAACCGTTGCAAACGCTCTCGTGAGAGGCGGGTCTTTTCACCTGAGAACCAGGCCGATTCCATCTGACGCATCTCACGTCGCAACACCTCATCTCTGGTGGTGGAATTTCCGACAATATTGATGTAGCGGACGTAGACCCTTTTTCCAGGATCGACAAAGTAGGTGATGGCAACCTTTCGGTTCTCCCTGTCGATGTCGGGAATGCTGTTTACATTGGCAAACGCATAACCGGCATCCGAATATTTTTTATTCAACCGCTCAGCACTGGCGGTCACTCGTTTGCGGGAGAAAACCCCTCCCCGTCGCAGACGGATCAAAGGAAAGAGCTCCTCCTCATCCAGCTCAAGATCCCCGGCCAGCTTGATGTCGCTGAGGGTAAAAACATCTCCTTCATTGAGCGCTATGGTGATGTAGATATCCCTCTTATCAGGGGTTATGGAGACCTGGGTCGACTCAATCTTAAAATCGATATATCCCCGATCGAGGTAGAAGGAGCGCAAGGTCTCCAAATCACCAGACAAAGCCTGCTTGGAGTACTTATCCTTACTCGAGAAGATGGCATACCAGGCGGGAATCCCCAGTTCGAGTTCATCGAGCAGATCATCATCTTCGTAGGCCTTATTGCCAATGATGTTGATACTCTTGATACGTGCCGTCAAACCTTCAGAGATCTCGATATCCACCCCTACCCGATTGCGCTCAAGTGGTGTGACCGTGGATTTGATCTTCACACCGTACTTTCCGCGGGCAAAATATTGGCGATTGAGCTCCTGCTCTACCTGTTCTAACAGGGATCTCTTGAAGACCCGCCCCTCAGCCAAACCGATATCCTTAAGGCCCATCAACAGCCGATCATTATCCAGATCCTTGTTGCCACTGATATTTATCTCTGCGATAGCCGGCCGTTCGTGGACGAATACAATTAACACCTCACCTTCACGTTCCAGGCGTATCTCTTGAAAGAAACCGGTTTTGTGAAGCGCACGGATAATCCGGGCAGTATTTCCCGCATTTACCTCATCACCGGTTTTAACCGGCAGATAGTTGAATACCGTACCTGCAGAGATACGTTGCAAGCCTTCGACTCGAATATCTTCTACGATAAAAGCAGAAACGAGCTGAGGAAAGAGAGCACCGCCTAGCAGCAACAGAGTGGTTAAAATCCGCAAAGAAAATAGCATTATGTTTTGATACAACAGAGTTTGTTCATTATTAAACTGCTTTTTTGCAGAATCCCCCGAAACATCAGCAATTATTCGAAAGGGCGTAAGTATAAGTTATCTTATTAGTTCAGGATACAGACCTATCCTTTTGATTCATCTGCCAGGACTACCCAAAAAACCGGTTGAAATCCACATAGAAGGCAAGACTCATAACCCCAAGCAGGATGAGCAGCCCAATCTTCTGTCCCTGCTCCATGAATCTGTCGGACAATGGCTTGCCCTGAATCGCTTCAATGAGGAAATAGAAGAGATGCCCGCCATCCAATACAGGGATGGGTAACAGATTCAATACTCCCAGACTGATACTCACCACAGCAAGAAACTTCATGAAGTAGACGATACCATAACTTGCTGATTTACCTGCAGAATCAGCAATCGATAACGGCCCACTCAGATTTTTTACCGAGACCTCGCCGATGACCATTTTACCCAGCATTCTGAGCATCAACACTGAAAGATCCCAGCTTTTTTGCAGCGCATGCCCCATGGAATCCACAGGTCCGTAGCGCACGATAGCCCGATAATCATCCCAGAGGCTGTCTGGGAACTTCTGCGCACCCGCGCCTATTCTGCCATAGGGTTCACCCCCATCAGGTGCTACAGTTTTCGGGGTCACTTCAAGAAAACGTCTATCACCATCTCGATCGACCACCAGCCGCATCGTCTGATTTGGCCTCTCCCTGACATATTCGACCCAGGCTACCCAATCGCTGATCATCTGATCATCGACCTGAACGATCAGATCACCAGGCTTAAGCCCTGCAGCTTCAGCAGGTTCATCAGCAACCACTTCACCTATAATCGGAGGAATTTCTGGCCGATCCGGGGTCAAACCCAAATTGGTCAACAAGCCCCCATCCTCTGCCAGTTCAGACAGATTGTCACTGGGCAGTTGTATCAGCCGTTCATCCTGATGCTGATTCAACAATCGGATGTTGAGTGCATCCTGATCGAGTGACTGGGATAACATCACATACAGCACATTCTCCCAGGTCGGGGTGGGTTCTCCGCCGATCGAAAGAATCTGATCACCAACCACAAACCCGCTTTGCTCTGCAATAGAACCCGCTTCAACCTTTCCAATCAATGGCTTAAGGCCTGTATCCCCGGTTACGAATATCAACCAGAAAGCCAGAATGGCAAAGATAAAATTGAACAGCGGCCCTGCCACAACAATCGCACTACGCACACCGAGTGACTGCCTGTTGAATGCTTGGTCTTGCATTGATTCAGGGACCGGCGCCTCCCTCTCATCGAGCATTTTCACATATCCACCAAGAGGAATCGCTGCTACGACATACTCAGTACCATCCACTGGGCTGACCTTTTTCCAAAGAGGCCGACCAAACCCGATGGAGAAACGCAGCACCTTCACCCCCAGTTTGCGAGCCACCCAAAAATGGCCGAACTCATGCACAGCAATCAAAATTGCCAGCGCAAGAATAAATGAGACGATGGTGAAGAGTAGTGAATTCATAATGTCTATTCAGCCGATACCGCAGCTTGAGACCCTATTTTGTACAACTTGTTCCGCGGTAACCCGCGCCTTACGATCCGCATCAAGCAGGCTATCCAGATCCTTTACCTGTTCTACTGGTTGCAACTGAAGTGTCTCCTCTACAACCTCTGCGATTGCCGTAAAGCCCAAGCGCTCATTTAAAAAGGCATCGACCGCAATCTCATTTGCAGCGTTCAAAACAGCGCAGGCAGTACCGCCACTATCGATTGCCTGATAGGCCAAACCTAGACAGGGAAACCGGTCTAGATCAGGCTCTTCAAAGTCGAGGCGGCCAATTTGAAAGAGATCGAGACTGGACACTCCGGATTCAACCCTCTCTGGCCAGGCGAGGGCGTGGGCGATGGGGGTACGCATATCGGGCTGGCCTAGCTGGGCAAGCACCGAACCATCGATATATTCGACCATCGAGTGGATTACACTTTGTGGGTGTAAAACAACTTTTATCTTATCCGTCTTGGCCCTGAACAACCAGTGGGCCTCGATCACTTCAAGCCCTTTATTCATCATCGTGGCTGAATCTACAGAAATCTTCCTGCCCATATCCCAATTTGGATGAGCACAGGCCTGAGCGGGTGTCACATCATGCAACAGATCAAGAGGTGTAGTACGAAAAGGCCCACCAGATGCGGTAAGCAGTATACGTTTGATGCCGGATTGTGTCAGGTTACCCTGATAGTCATCAGGCATACATTGGAAGAGAGCATTGTGTTCACTGTCTATAGGGAGGATCTGGGCATTATGGCTCTTCACTTCCTGCATAAACAGATCACCAGCAACCACCAGGGCTTCCTTATTGGCAAGCAGCAAACGTTTACCGGCTCTAACTGCAGCCAATGCTGGCAACAACCCTGCTGCGCCGACAATTGCGGCCATAACCCAGTTTGCCTGAGGCATGGCAGCCGCAATCTCCAATCCCCTCACGCCGGATAGAACTTCGGTTGTCAGGCCTCGCTCATTCAAGGCTTTTGCCAATTGATTGGCTGACTGCTGATCCGCCATTACTGCGATTTCAGGACGAAACTGCTCACATTGACCTAGCAGCCCCTGCACATCACTGTTGGCGGTCAAAGCGACTACCCTATATTTATCCGGGTGTCGGGCAACTACATCCAGAGTACTGATACCGATCGATCCGGTCGAACCAAGGATGGTTAAACCTTTCATCATGCTTCCCCAAGCAGGATCAGGCCGAACAGGAATAGAGGTGCTGCGGCAGTCAGGCTGTCTATTCGATCCAGCATACCACCATGTCCCGGCAGCAGTGTGCCACTGTCCTTCATACCACTCTGTCGTTTGAGCACGCTTTCAAACAGATCCCCAACCACCGAAGATAGCATCGTAATCAGACAGAGCATCAGTAGCAGGGGTGCGGTGACCCAGCCAGCATCCAACAACCATATCAGGATGAAACCGAATAAAAACGCACTCGCCAAAGCCCCATATACGCCTTCCCTCGTCTTTCCGGGACTGACTTCCGGGGCCAATTTGTTGCGCCCCCAACGATGTCCTGCAAAATAGGCCCCAACATCTGCACCCCAGATCATCATCAATACAAACAACAGCAAACCGGGGCCATAGTCGGGAATTCGATGCATTGTTATCAAGGCGATCCAGGACGGGAGCAGTACGATAACCCCTTCCGCGGCCTTGATCAGTCTGTTGCTGGAGGGTTCCTGATCAGCCTTATAGCGAACAATACGCAATAGTATAAAACACCACCACAGCACAGCACCTGCCATGATAATGGGTATCCAGGATGCAGGTAGATAGAGATAGCAGCAGAGCATGAGTGAAAGCATCAACAGAGTGTAGGCTATCTGTTGCGGCAGCTGTTTCATCCCACTCAACCTGGCCCACTCCCGACTGCCTACCCCAACCACAACAGCCAGGAACAGTGCAACGTAAACCGTAGGTAAAAACAACACTGCCGAAATCACCAGTGGTGCCAGAATCAATGCGGTGATAACACGCTGTTTTAGCATAGCAGGGAACTCAAGAGGCTTCAGCAGTCTGTCCCTGAACCTGCTCTCCTGTACGGCCAAATCGTCTCTGACGGCCTGCAAAATCTTGAATTGCTGCTTCCAGGGCCTGAATATCGAAATCGGGCCAAAGCAGATCGGTGAAGTAGAGTTCGGTGTAGGCGCATTGCCATAGCAGGAAGTTGCTGATGCGTTTTTCGCCACCGGTACGGATAAAGAGATCTGGTTCAGGTACTCCTGCAAAAGAGAGGTGTTGCTCAAGCGAATGCTCATCAACATCATCTGCAGCCATCTCTCCAGACTCAACCTGTTGAGCCAGATGCCTGGCTGCCTGAGCTATATCCCAACGCCCACCGTAATTGGCCGCAACTTGCAGCAGCAATCCTTGATTGGATTCGGTTTTTTGTTCCGCCTCGGCTATTTGATTCTGGAGTTTTTCAGAAAATGCACTGCGATCGCCAATCACCTTCAGCCGAACCTTATTTCGGTCGAGTCTTTTGACCTCTTTCTTCAGCGAGCGGATGAAGAGATCCATAATCAGATTGACCTCTTTCCGAGGCCGCCGCCAGTTTTCACTGCTGAATGCGAACAGGGTGAGTACCGGGATCTGACGCACAACACATGCCTCAACCACACGACGTACTGCTTCCACACCAGCAGGATGACCAGCATAGCGAGGAAGCCCGCGTTTTTTTGCCCACCGGCCATTGCCATCCATGATAATCGCCAGGTGCCGAGGTAGTTCAGCGACGACAGTTTGAGGGTCCATTGTCATGCCGTTTGTCATAAGGATCTCATTAAATCTCCATCAAATCCTTCTCCTTCTCCTCCAGCAACTCATCAACCTTTTTAATGTGCTTGTCTGTCAGATTCTGAATTAACTCCTGGCCACGATGCTCCTCATCCTCGGAGATCATCTTCTCCTTCACCAGGTCCTTCAAATCGTGGTTGCCATCGCGGCGAATATTGCGAATAGCAACTTTGGCATTCTCTGCTTCGTGACGGACAACACGTATCAGGTCTTTACGACGCTCTTCAGTAAGGGGAGGCATTGGAACGCGCAAAACAGATCCTGCACTCATTGGATTGAGTCCCAAATCTGATGTCATAATCGCCTTCTCTACCGCTTGCACCATATTCTTTTCCCAGGGCACAACCGTCAGCGTACGCGCGTCCTCTACGTTGATATTAGCCACTTGGCTGATCGGAACATCCGATCCATAGTAGTCGACCCGCACATGATCCAGCAAACTGGGGTGTGCTCGGCCTGTACGTACCTTAGCCAACTCGTGGACCAGAGAATCAACACTCTTTCCCATGCGGGTTGCTGCATCACTTTTAATATCATCAATCATTTTCAGTTGCCTTTTTCCACCAGGGAGCCAATCGCCTCACCATGCATCAAACGCATGAGAGCACCGGAATCGTTTATATTCATAATACGAAGGGGCATGCCATTGTCCCGACACAAAACAATTGCAGTCGCATCCATAACCTGTAGATTTTCAGCCAGGGCACGATCGTAGGTCAAACGCGGGTAGAAGCTGGCCTGTGGATCTTTTACAGGGTCAGCAGAGTAGACACCATTAACTTTGGTTGCCTTGATCAATAGCTCTGCTTTGATCTCCACAGCTCTCAGGCTGGCCGCCGAATCGGTAGTGAAATAGGGGTTTCCTGTGCCTGCAGCCAGTATTGCAACTCGACCACTCTCCAAGCTATGCCGAGCGTCCCTTGCAGTAAAAGTCTCGCACACATCAGGCATACTCAAGGCGGAAAAAACATCAGACTTAACGCCAATTCGCGTCAGCATGTCCTGCATGGCCAGTGAGTTCATTACTGTTGCCAGCATGCCCATCTGGTCGCCTCTGACCCGATCGAAACCACCTTGAGCCAGACCTGCACCGCGAAAGATGTTACCACCACCGATGACTATGCCCATTTCGACACCGGCATCAATCAGGTCCTTGATCTCTTCAGCGACACGTTGAAGAACCTCTGGATCGATACCAAAGTCTCCGCCACCCATAAGGGCTTCGCCACTGAGTTTTAGCAGTATGCGCTGACAAATTAGAGAACTCATCTTAATCCCTTTCCCGGCTATACCGCTTTGGATGGTTGAAAAGGTCTGCAGATCGGAATCATAACCGATTCAGATTCCCAGATGCCGGTAAAACCGCCACCTCATATCACAAAACCGATAATCCGCCTGATGGCAAATAATCTGCTGACAGCAGACGCTGCATCTGCCAGCGATAACAATCTCATGCTGTACAGGATCCCGCAACAGGCGCGGGATCCGTTCAGTCAACTACTGATGCAGGTATTTTAAGACATCTTGGCTTGAGCCATGACCTCTTCAGCAAAATTTTCCTGCTTCTTCTCGATTCCTTCACCAACTTCAAAGCGCTTGTACTGCACAATCTGTGCACCTTTGCTCTTCAGCAGTTTTTCAACACTGGTATCCGGATCCTTCACAAATGCCTGACCCAACAGGGTATTTTCAGAAAGGTACTTACGCATGCGACCATCGACCATTTTGGTGACAATCTCATCCGGCTTTCCACTCTCTTTTGCCTGGGCAGTTACGATCTCACGCTCTTTATCGAGCAGATCCTGAGGCATCTGCTCAGCTGAGAGACAGATTGGATTGGTTGCAGCAATGTGCATTGCCAGATCACGACCCAGCTCTTCATCACCGCCTTCAAGTTCGAGAACCACACCGATCCGCACACCGTGACGATAGTTGACCAGGGTACCTGAGGAGGCCTGAAAGCGGGCAAAACGCCGCACATTCATGTTTTCACCCAGTTTAGAAATCAGTGCTTCTCGAGCCTGATTGACTGTGGTCTCTTCACCTTCATGCAGAGGTTGCTCCATCAGTGAGGCAACGTCATCCGAGCCTCCTGCCAGAACACGTTCAGCAACAGCCTCAGCAAAGGAAGTGAAATTGTCATCCTTGCCGACAAAATCAGTTTCACAATTGACTTCAACCATCGCCCCTTGGGTCTTGTCGTCGTTAAAGCTCAAGACGATGATACCTTCAGCAGCAATCCTGCCTGCCTTTTTGGCAGCTTTCGCCTGACCGGATTTGCGCATCTGTTCGATGGCTGCATCCACGTCACCGTTGGACTCAACCAACGCCTTCTTACACTCCATCATACCTGCGCCAGTACGATCGCGCAGTTCCTTCACCAGAGAGGCTGTAATCGCCATAATACGCCTACCTTAAATATAAGTAATGAAATATGTCTGAATGGGATTTTGACCGAACTCCGAAGAATCCAGTCACTGTTTGGATAGCTTAGGCCTGATCCGGCGCCACCTCGACAAATTCCTCATTGCTGTCCGATCCGACGCTATTAGCAGCACTGGCACGACCTTCGAGGATCGCGGCAGAAGCACCCTGCACATACAGTTGAACGGCACGGATGGCATCGTCATTGCCAGGAATCACATAGTCGATATCATCTGGATCATTGTTGGTATCTACCACACCAATCACAGGAATACCCAGCTTGCGCGCTTCGGCCACAGCATTTTTCTCGTGACCGACGTCAATAATATAGAGTGCGTCAGGCAGGCCATTCATGTTTTTGATGCCGCCCAGGCTACGCTCCAGTTTTTCCAGCTCGCGGCTGAGACCCAGAGCCTCTTTCTTATTGAAACGGTGATCGACACTACCGTCTTCAAACATGGCCTCAAGCTCTTTAAGACGCTTGATAGACTGCTTGATGGTTTTGAAGTTGGTCAGCATGCCACCCAGCCAACGATGGTTGACGAAAGGCATACCACAACGCTCTGCCTCTTCGCGCACTACGTTTTGAGCAGCACGCTTGGTGCCAACAAAAAGGACTTTTCCGCCATTTGCGGAGAGAGATCCAATGAAATTCATCGCATCTTTGAACAGAGGCATTGTCTTTTCAAGATTTACAATGTGAATCTTGTTGCGATGTCCAAAGATGTAAGAACCCATTTTAGGGTTCCAATAACGGGTCTGATGCCCAAAATGTACGCCTGCCTCAAGCATCTGGCGCATTGATACTTCACTCATGAGTGACTCCTAATTGTATTGGGTTGAACCTCCACATACCCCATAATCCAACCTCATGATGCTGTTTTATAAGCAAATTATTGCTATAAACAGGATCATCCAAGGCACCCAGGACCACGTGTCGGTATGTGTGTGTTTTTACCCGCGAGAATAACCCTAGGGCTTCCGCGGACTTGGAATGCTGAACCGTTTGCGATTCAGCGGGGCGTTTTATACCATAACCTGCTTGACGCGACAATCTTGCCGCACTCCCCTTCACCCTTAACCTCCCGGACTATCAAGCGATTTCACATGGGCGTCACAATTAAAACAGCGGAAGAGATAGATAAGATGCGGCAGGCTGGAAAACTGGCCGCTGAAGTTCTGGATATCATTGCACCCCATATCCAACCTGGTGTGACAACACTGGAGCTGGATCAAATTTGCCATGAACATATCGTGAATGCACAGCGGGCTATCCCGGCACCATTGAACTACCGGGGCTTTCCCAAATCGATCTGCACTTCAGTAAACCAGGTTGTCTGTCACGGCATTCCCAATGAAAAGAGGCTAAAAAAGGGGGATATCGTGAATATCGATATTACTGTCATCAAAGATGGCTACCACGGGGATACAAGCAAAATGTTCACTGTCGGACAGCCCACAGTTCTCGCGAAGCGTCTGATCGAAGTCACCCAGGACGCCCTATGGCTGGGTATCAACAAGGTAAAACCCGGATGTCGACTTGGAGATATCGGCAGTGTCATTCAGGAATTTGTTGAAAATCACCACTATACGGTAGTACGGGAATATTGCGGTCATGGTATCGGCAAAGCATTTCATGAAGACCCTCAGGTACTCCACTATGGCCAGGCTGGAACCGGCCTGGAACTCCTGCCTGGCATGTGTTTCACCATTGAGCCGATGGTCAATGCCGGTAAGCAACAGGTCAAACTCAAACCGGATGGCTGGACTGTCATCACAAAAGACCGTAGCCTTTCAGCACAATTCGAACATACGATTCTGGTTACTGAAAACGGCTTTGAAGTACTGACTCTTCGGGAAGAAGAGCGTGGCCGGTACGCTTAATTGACCCACAACTCAATCAGTGACTGTCGCCCTGCCACAGACCAACGCCTAATATGATCGACTATCCAGCCCTGAAAGAGGCATTCACTCACGACGTTTCACCCATTCAGCCCTGCAAGGACTATCTAAAGCGGTATGCGGAGGATGTCGATGAACGCTTTTCTACCGGTCAGACGCCGACAAGTGAACTGGTTGCGGAGCGGGCCCTTCTCGTTGATGAGATACTGAAACGGGCCTGGGAACGCTTTTTTCCTGACCAGACCACAGCAACCCTGATTGCTGTAGGTGGATATGGACGTGGTGAACTACATCCTGCATCCGATATCGATATTATGGTTTTGCTGGAACGCGAGAGTCAGTTCGAAGCGTTTGAAGATCATTTACAGCAATTCCTCACCCTGCTGTGGGATATCGGCCTTGAAATTGGTCAGAGCGTAAGAACCATCAAAGATACGGTACGGCAGGCTGAGCAGGATATTACAGTCATTACCAATCTCATTGAGGCCCGCTTTTTAACTGGCTCCAAACCACTTTTCAAAACAATGCTGCAGGCGATCGGCCCTGACAAGATTTGGAACAGCCACGACTTTTTCGAAGCAAAATGGGATGAGCAGAATAGGCGCCATGCCAAACAGGGTTGCAGCCTGAGTAATCTGGAGCCGAATATCAAGGAGAGTCCCGGGGGATTGCGTGATATTCAAATGATCGGCTGGGTTGCCAAGCGCCACTTCCAAATCAAGGACCTGCATGATCTGGTTAACTACAAATTTCTGACCGAGGCGGAATACCAGACCCTGATAGAAGGTCAGAATCATCTATGGCGTGTGCGATTTGCCTTACACCTTCTGACAGGACGTTGCGATGACCGACTACTGTTCGATCATCAGCGAACTCTGGCCTCTTACCTCGGTTACGACGCGGATCACGCCAACCTGGCTGTCGAGTTTTTCATGCGTGACTACTATCGCACGGTTATGGAACTCAGCCGACTCAACGAGATGCTACTGCAACATTTCCAAGAGAGCATACTGCTGAAAGACAATCTCGGTGAACCCGTTGAACTCAATCACCGCTTCCAACAGCGTAGTCAATTCCTCGAAGTATCACATGAGGGGATATTCAAGCGTTACCCCACTGCCCTGCTTGAACTCTTTCTGGTCATCCAGGAGAACCCGGAACTTAAAGGGGTCAGAGCCAGCACCATACGATTGATTCGAAGCCATACCTACCTGATTGATGAGGCATTCCGGCAGGATATACGGGCCCAGAGTCTGTTCATGGAGATTCTTCGCCAACCGGCAGGGCTGACAAGGGCACTGCGTCGAATGAATATCTATGGCGTCCTGGCGGCCTATATCCCCAAGTTTGAGGATATCGTCGGGCGGATGCAGTACGACCTTTTCCATGTCTATACAGTTGATGAACACACATTGATGGTGGTTCGAAATATTCGCCGGTTGAGTGTAGCTAAATATGCAGAAGAGTATCCATTCTGTACTCATTTAGCCAATACCCTGCCAAAAGAGGAACTTATCTATCTGGCCGCCCTCTTCCACGACATCGCCAAAGGGCGCGGCGGCAACCATTCAGAACTGGGCGCAGAGGATGCCTACGACTTTTGTCGTCTACACCATTTGAGTGAATACGACAGCCAGCTGGTCAGCTGGCTGGTACGTCACCACCTGGTGATGTCGATGACTGCACAACGCAAAGACATCACAGATCCCAAAGTAGTACAGGAATTTGCAGCACTGGTTGGTGATCTGAACCGCCTGACCTACCTCTATTTGCTCACCTTCGCTGATAGCCGTGCAACTAACCCAGGGGCCTGGAACTCATGGAAGGACTCTCTACTGCGTGACCTGTTCAACGCTACCCGTCGTGCACTGATCCGAGGATTGGAGAATCCGCTCGTTCAAGATGATTTGATTCGGGAGAAGCAGCTGGCCGCCCTGCACCAGTTGTTAAACCAACAGATCGACGAGCCAGCAATTCGACAGCTCTGGTCCACTTTTACCCACGAGTACTTTCTCACCCACTCCCCGAATGCAATTCAGCGCCACACAAAGTCTATTCTGCAGACACCCCCGGATCAGTTTCCATTGATTCAGATGCGCCAGACTGAGAAAAGAGGGGGCACTGAAGTACTCTATTACGGCCCCGACCGGGACAATCTTTTCGCAGTCACCACGACGCTACTCGATCAACTCTCCCTATCGATAGTCAACGCTCGTGTTATGAGCACTTTGAATGGTCACTCCCTCAACTCATACCTGGTTCTGGAAGATGACGGCTCACCTGTGGAATTCGGCCTGCGTAGTGACGAAATCGTCAGCACCCTGACCGAGGGCCTGATCCAGGAGGGCGACCAACCACTCACTGTAAGTCGTCGTATTCCCAGGCAAAACAAGCATTTCGACAACTCAACTGATATTTTCTTCACCCAGGAACCCACCCTGGAACGCACCATCATGCGCCTGGTCACCCTGGATCGACCAGGTCTGCTCTCTGACGTTGGACAGGCCTTCGAAAAATGTAAAATCCGCTTACAGCATGCCAAAATCACCACCCTGGGTGCCCGAGTGGAAGATATCTTCTTTATCACAGACCGCCAAAATAAGCCCCTTTGGGCCAACTCCAAGCTTGAGTGCCTGAAGAACGCCGTTATGGACCGGATGCCCGAGTCTGTTGATAATCCAGAGTAGTGTGCCGAGCGGAAAACATAGTTTCCTGGTTATCCAGGCATTCTTAGAATTTTCTTGGATATGAAATCAGATGAACTATTTCCCGCCCTGGGAATCAATGGCTCTGAATCTGAGATTTTGTAAGTCGCTCTACCTATTGTAATTATTTCACAATACAAAAACTCTGCAGAGAGACCCTGTGATTACGGAATGAGGACTACTTCAGGAATATCAATGAATTGTCACATTTCAAAATAGTATTATGCTTTATAATAGGCAATTAGGTTTTAGATACCTCATTCTTAAATTCAAACGTTATTGTGCAAATTACCGTGCCAATACCATTCAGTATCGTATGATCACCAAAATGGATTCTGGCAACAGAAAGCAACGGTAGGAAACCATGAAAAAATCAGCTCTTTTTACAATCGTTACCCTCACTTATGCGCTGACCTCCTGTGGCGGCGGAGGTGGCGGTGACAACACAACGACTGATAACAACAATAACAATCCTCCCCAGGATGAACCCACCGTACAGCAACTGAACTGGGTTGCACCCTCCACCCGCACAGATGGCAGTGTTCTCGATCTCAGTGAATTGGGGGGATTCAAGCTCTATGCTGGCACCCAAGAGAATATCCTGGAGTTAATTGCTGACATTCAGGATAGCGATGCAACCAGTTACGATCTTTCAAGTTTTGCGGCCGGTGATTACTATTTTGGTATCGTAGCTTACGATTCAGATGGACTGCAGAGCCCGGTATCTGACCGGATAGTCAAAACCATTACAGAATAAAAAAACCCTGATCTCTCGATCAGGGTTTTTTTGGTTACTCAAGGATTGTCGGAGGGCTTGGCGGGTTTCCCGCGATGAAGCCTTCAGGTGGTCCAATGTAATTATCATCGATAACCAGCTTATCAATTATGAAGTAGTTATCTGGATGCGCTGCCGATGCAGTGTTGAAGTAACCACCAAGAACGTCAATGTAGTTGAACGTGCCACCTGGGCCAGCCATCTGTTGCTGCACATACAAGCCATTCAGAGCACCATCCTGTGTTGTAATGTAGAGCCTGATAACACCAGTACGGGAATTGGCTGAAAACTCAACGCTGACCCACTCTTCTGATCGTGCGTAAGGCGCTGCACCAATCCTGTACGAATCTGTGCCATCGGGCCAGAAATCGCCACCCTCATATTGACAAACCGTGTTGTCACAAGCGCCCCAGGTTCGATAGGTGCCGTCATCATAGACCCGGCCACCGATCATCGGTCTTTCACGATAGTCATTTCGGTTAAATATGATGACCTTGGTGTGAGTCAGCCCAGCTGAGTTGAATCTGGATCCGTGACGGATTAGAAACCTTACATTGAGCTGCTCTGTATCCATGCCCTGGAACTGTCCCAGGCCGTTATAGCCCTGATCAACAGTTATGGGAAAGAACTTTGCAGCGCCGCCGCCATCCCATCCGCCGTTAGACATCCACTCATGCCGGGCACCATTGGTCACCCAAACGAGATCCTGATAATTGTTGGCCTCAAAATCCTCGCTGAAAGGAAACGAGGAGATTCTACGCTCAGCAGAACTGCTTAGTGGCAGCAGAATAAAAAATAGGGCGAGCAAGGCGATGACTGCATAGCGTTTATGCAGAGTTGGTAAACGTTTACTGGTGTTATTTGACATTTTCAGCCTCAGGCAAGATACAAATCCAATTCGTAAGGAAGTTTAAATTCCCGCCATGAAAAATTTGTTGAACATACTCACAAGTTACAATTCAGTCTATGCGAACTGTGAACTGAATCAAGTATAGATGGAATCGTTAACTGACGCCAAACCACTATTGCTTCATTTTCAGTGAGATAGATATCCATATACAAACCGATCATGGTAAAATACTCCACAATCAGGTGAACCACAGTCCTAAAGGGCAACTCATTGAAGATTCCGGTCATTTTCAACCCTACAGCAGTTGCAAACAATCGATTTAATCAATAACCACACAGCTAAGAGAGCAGTTGCCTGATCACATTGACTACATTGTCACTCACAAAATGTGTCGGCAAGGGGCGCTTAAAATGGAATCATAATTGTGAAAAACTGTGGTGTTAATGTGTACACACTTCACAATTTCCAGCAATTAAAATTTCCAGTGTAGTTTAGAGCCAATAGGCAAGAGTGAATGCCAAGGCTTCAGCTCAAACAGTAATATGAAACAATCCAAGGAAATCGTTGATGTCTAACAATCCAGTCTCTGGCGCCAGTTACCTGCTAAGAGGCGTTGGCCTTTTGTCTAAACCGGGCATCAGGCCGTTTGTACTGATTCCACTGTTGATAAACGTCTTGGTGTTTAGTCTGCTGATCTGGCTTGGTATCGATCAATTCGAGCAATTGATGAATCGTTTTCTTCCTGATGATGAAAGTTGGCTGGCCTGGCTTCGCTGGTTGCTTTGGCCGCTCTTCGCCATCGCCATTGTACTGATGGTTTTTTACACCTTTACTGTTATTGCCAATCTGATTGCGGCACCATTCAACGGCCTGCTTGCGGAGAAAGTCGAACTCTATTTGGGCGGAGAGCTACCCAATCAGACCAGTGGCGCAAAGCAGTTGATGAGGGAGGTTTTACCCTCCATTCTGTCTGAATTGCGCAAGCTGTCTTACTTTTTACTACGGGCCATACCGCTACTGATTCTGTTTCTTATCCCGGTAATCAATGTCGCTGCACCCTTCCTCTGGCTGCTCTTCAGCGCCTGGTTTCTTGCACTTGAATATGGGGACTATCCGATGGCCAATCATAATCTCTCATTCAAACAGCAACATAAGCGGTTGAAGCACGCTCGTATGAGTTCACTTGCATTTGGTGGCGGTCTGACATTGATGATGATGGTACCGCTATTGAATTTCGTCGCCATGCCAGCTGCGGTGGCTGGTGCGACACTATTCTGGCGGGAACAACTGCAGAAGATAGCAGATTGATATCTGTTACCCGGACTGGCCATTACCCTTACGCCAGAAATTGACGTATTCGGTCAACCCCTTCCTTCAGTTGATCCATACCGGTGGTATAAGCAAAGCGCAGGTGGGATTCAGGCTTGTTGAAACCGAAATCGAGGCCAGGGGTAACCGCCACACCAGCCTCTTCCAGGAGCTGTAGCGCAAATTTCTGGCTATCATCGGTGATATCTTTACAACCGGCATAGAGATAGAAAGCACCCTGAGGCGTCACAGGCAGGGTAAAACCCAGATCCCGCAAGGCTGGCAACAGATAATCACGGCGCGCCTGAAATGCCTGACGACGCTGTTCAAGGATATCCATAACCTGAGGGGTAAAGGCACTCAAAGCAGCAATTTGAGAGAGTGTCGGCGCTGAGAGAAACATATTTTGCGCCAGACGATCCAGAGGATCGATCAATGACTCCGGCGCGATTAACCAACCCAAGCGCCAACCGGTCATACAGAAGTACTTCGAAAAGCTGCTGATTACACAGAGATCATCACCAAAGCGCAGCGCTGTTCCCGCTGCAGATCCGTAAGTCAGCCCCAGGTAGATCTCATCAACCAGGAGTATGCCACCCAGTTCGCTCACTTTGTCATGCAGACGCTGCATCTCCGAATCTGAGAGAAGGGTGCCGGTTGGATTTGATGGAGAGGCGATCAGAACCGCTTTGGTATCTTCACGCCAAGCCTTTTCAACCAGATCTGCGGTGAGTTGATACTCGGTCTCAGCACCTACTGGTATACCGATCGGCAGCCCATCGACCATGGTTACAAAATGGCGATTGCAGGGATAACCAGGATCAGCCATGAGCACTGAATCACCAGGGTTGATCAGTACACTCATCAACAGCTGCAATGCCCCTGAAGATCCCGGGGTTATGACCACCCGGCCGGGATCAACTTCGACCTGATATTGTTGAAGATAGAAATGGGCAATCTCCTGGCGCAATTCCGGTAGGCCAGTAGCCGGAGTATAGTGGATCCTCCCCTCCACCAGGGCTGCCTGCCCTGCGGCAGACACCGGCCCAGGGGTATTGTAATCGGGCTCTCCAATCTCCATGTGAATAATCGAACGACCCTGGGCCTCCATTTTACGTGCCCTGGCCAACAGATCCATCACATAGAATGGCGCGATCTGCGCCATACGTGTTGCGATCTCTGTCATTTCAATGAACTGTGATGGAGTGCTTTCAACATCGCTACATCGGTATATTGAAAATCCAATGCAGCCCCTTCAAGCAGCTTAAATGGTTGATCGGGCTCTCCCAGGTGATCGATGACCAGACTGGCACCTGTAAAATCATCCTCTGCCGTGTAGCCATTGGTTGTCACCAGGATAGCCCGGATAGAGGCGCGACTGGCTGACTGGACGCCATTATGGGAATCCTCCAGGGCCAGGCAGGACTCAGGCGCCAGACTCATCTGCTGCATTGCCCAGGTATAGATATCAGGCGCCGGCTTCTTGGCAGGCACAATATCCCCGGCAGCGATCACTTCAAACCATGACTCAGCATCTGCATCGAGACTGTGCTGTAGCAGAGCACTGACATTGGCCGGTGTGGTAGTTGTGGCAATAGCCAGACGCAATCCCTGCTGTCTAGATTCATTCAGCAACCGTTTCACCCCCTGACGCATGGGAATCGCGCCCTCAGAGAGCATCCTGGTGTAGTGTTCTGTTTTGGAAGCATGCAGGCCAGCTATAAACCCGTCGAGATCGGAGGATGCTTTGAATTCAGTGTTGTAGTGCTGCAAATAGTAGCGGATACGCTCCTTACCGCCGGTTACGGCAAGTAGTGCACCATACAACTCGACAGACCACACCCAATCCAACCCGGCATCTATGAATGCCTGATTGAATGCGACTCTATGCCCATCCCTCTCTGTGTCAGCAAGGGTTCCATCCACATCAAATATCAGTGCCTCTAATTTCGACATTATCAAACCTACTGCAAATTCAAATGCTCCCAGTGTCTCATATAAACGGCAAATTTCAGAGTAGGTAAAGATGGCCAGCCGAACTTCAGGGAATAATATTCTCAACACAACCTTTATTTTTTCGAAATATTAGCCAACCTTAGTAGGTAGGGGTTAGAGTTTAAAATAATACATCACAAAGCTTCCGAGAAGATGTAGCGTTGGCGTTTTAACCTATTACCAGATGAACCATCCGGATAAAGCTGATGTTGTTTCGTTCTTTCCTTTCTGGTATAGATATGCGCCTTCACATGAGAGGTACCATGAATGGCCCAGAAGAAAGCCACAGCTAAAGGGGCTGGATCCTTCGGCATCGAGCCTTATGAACCCGTTGAGGGTGAAGAGTATATGTGCGAGGCGCACGAAAACCATTTCCGCGCCATACTCGCTGCTTGGAAAGCCAATTTAATGCAAGAGGTCGACCGAACGGTTCACCATATGCAGGATGAGGCTGCCAATTTTCCAGATCCCAACGACCGTGCTACTCAAGAGTCTGAGTTCAGCCTGGAGCTGCGCACACGTGACCGTGAGCGGAAATTGATCAAGAAAATCGATGAAGCCCTTGAGCAGATAGATAACAAAGAGTATGGATTTTGCGAGTCCTGCGGAATCGAGATTGGCATACGCCGTCTGGAGGCACGACCAACGGCTACCCTATGCATCGATTGTAAGACACTCGACGAGATTCGTGAAAAGCAGATGGGTTGATCCTGTCTCTTTTCGTTGCGCAAAAAACCGGCATAAGCCGGTTTTTTGCTTTCTGGATCCCAGGAAATAGATCACATTAGAGTTGAACATGGATTTTTCACAAATTCATGTAGCGTCAGTGATTTCACCCAATGGGGATTATGACTGTGAATAGTACTTTTTTGCAGAGATAAGAGGAATGACAACTCCCGCTTACCGAGGTCGATTTGCCCCTTCGCCCACAGGAAGCCTCCACTTTGGCTCTCTGGTTGCTGCAGTCGGCAGCTTTCTGGATGCACGACACCAGAACGGTGATTGGCTGGTAAGAATCGAGGATCTCGACCGTACCCGGGAAGTTCCCGGGGCCGCTTCCGCTATCTTGAGCAGCTTGGAGGATTTCGGCTTCTATTGGGATGATGAGGTTATCTATCAAAGTCATCGCACAGACAACTATGCTGAGATCGTCGACAGGTTATTGTCGTTAGGACTCGCTTACCCCTGCAGCTGTTCCCGAAAATCAATTCAGGCAGAGGCAGAGATCGGCGCAGAAGGCCCCATCTATCCCGGCACGTGCCGCTCAGGCGCTGTCGACAGGGAGAGACAAAACAGCATCCGCGTACTGACCCAAGAGATGGAGATAACCATTCATGACAGGGTGCAAGGATCCTATACACAGAACCTTGCGCAAGAGATCGGGGATTTCGTGATCCGACGGGCTGACGGTTTTCACGCCTACCAGCTCGCAGTGGTGGTCGATGACGCGATGCAAAAGATCACTCATGTGGTGCGTGGCGCAGACCTGCTCAGCTCAACCCCCAGACAGCACTACCTGCAGCGATTGCTCGGCTTCAACATACCAGACTACATGCACCTTCCCCTGGTGCTTGATCGCTCTGGCCGTAAACTCAGCAAGCAGGATCAAGATACGCCTGTTGATCCTAAACGTCCCATGGATTCGCTTCTGTTGGCACTTGAATTTCTGCAGCAGCCTATCCCGCCGGAACGACCAACAACTGTGGATGAACTCTGGCAATGGTCGATTGCCAGGTGGCGTTGCGACACCATTTCAGCAAAGGCAGGTTGATTGACCAGGTTATGAAATCGTTTACTTTCAGCCGCAGTGATCTTGATCCAGCTGACTAAATACCAGACACTTCCCGGAGGTACTTGAACAGCTTCCTGTAGGCTTGAGGGGGAGCGCCCCGTTCCTGTTCACGCTTTACCGCATGGATCAGATGACGAAGATGTTGTCGGTCAGCGTTTTGGTACTCTGCCAGAAATTCACCAAACACCTCACTATCACCCTCGATTAGCCGATCCCGCCAGCGTTCCAGATTGTGGAAACGGGCAACCGATGAGTGGTGTTTTTGATCCAGTTCGTCAATAACCTGCTGAATTGACGTCAGATCTTCATGCTGCAGCAGTTTACCCAGGCGTCGGTAGTGTCTGCGCATGGCGTTATGAGATTTTATCCGTTTCGCCTCTTCCAGTGCAGAGAGCATATCCTCACTCAAGGTCATTCTTGCCAGATAGGAAGTGGATAGGCCAGTCAGACGCTCACCCAACTTCTGCAGCGCCTGCATTTCCCGCTTTATTTCGCTCTTGCTGGGCCCCTCATCCCAATCCTCTTCTATGTTGTCGTCTCGAGTTTTGATTCTATCTTCTCCACAATCAGTTGCGCGGTCCTTTGACCACGAAATTCATTCACATCCAACTTATACGCCAGAAAAACCTGGGCTGTTTTTTCCGGCAGAGGTGGTTGATTGAATGCGATGGCATCGATTAACCACTCATCTGAATCATCTCCCAGCACCATTTTCAGGTGGGAATCACCAACCACTCTCTGTTGCTTCAAGGCAAACTGCCCCTCAAAGAGCGGCTCGGGGAACCCCTGTCCCCAGGGGCCAGCCTCGCGAAGCGTTTCGGCCAGGCTCAGGTTCAACTCCTGTTGCTTAAGTTCACCATCGGTCAGTACTACCCCATCAAGCAAGTCAGGATCCAGCTGTTCAGCAAGGGTAGCTTCAAAGGCCTCTTTAAATTCACTGAATAACGCTCCATCCAGGCTAAGCCCTGCTGCCATAGCGTGTCCACCGAAACGCTTGATCATACCGGGATGAAGCGTGTCGATGCGTTCAAGCAGATCTCGCATATGCAGACCCGATATGGAACGCCCGGAGCCTTTCAGTATACCTTCACCACCCTCTGCAAAAGCAATGACTGGACGATGATACTGCTCCTTTATTCGTGAAGCGAGAATACCGATGACACCCTGATGCCAACTCTTATCGTAGAGACAGAGTCCATTCGATAAAACACCATCGATCAAGGGCAATTCGCTGTTGAGGATTTTGTCGGCCTGCTGTTTCATCTCATGCTCAATAGCCCGCCTGGCGTGATTGAGCTGATCCAGCTCACGAGCTAAAGGCAGAGCCTCATCATAGGAAACACTCAACAGGCATTCGATACCCAACCCCATATCGTCCAGCCGACCTGCGGCATTCAGCCTTGGACCGACGGCAAAGCCTATGTCAGACGCCACCACGTTTTGATAAGACCGTTTCGCTACTGCCAGCATTGCCAGGATACCCGGCCTGCATCTGCCGGCCCTGATTCGCCTTAAACCCTGCCACACCAGGATACGGTTGTTTTGATCGAGGGGCACCAGGTCACTGACTGTACCCAGGGCTACAAGATCAAGCCAGTCAGCAGGTTGGGGGATGGGTAAATCGCGCTGTTGGAACCACTCTATCGATTTCAGATGGTTAAAGAGTGCCGTCATGACATAAAAGATCACACCGACCCCAGCCAGGTTCCCACTGGGGAAGGAATCATCAGCTTGATTGGGATTGACGATAACCGCAGCGGCAGGCAGGTCCTGGCCAGGAAGATGGTGATCGGTGATCAGCACAGGTATACCCAGTGCACTCGCCCGTTCGACACCGGCATGACTGGAGATGCCATTATCAACAGTCACGATCAAATCGGGTGAACTTTGAGCTGCCAGATCAACGATTTCCGGAGTCAATCCGTAGCCGAATTCAAACCTGTTTGGCACCAGGTAAGATACGGCTCTACAACCAAAGGCACGTAAAGCGAGTACCGACAACGCTGTGCTAGTCGCCCCATCGGCATCATAATCACCGATGATCATTATCGACCGACCTGACTCTATAGACTCAAACAGCAGCTGAGCAGCTGCTTCCACCCCCTTCAACTGACTCACTGGCAGAAGCTGCGACAATGTCAGTTCAAGCTCTTCCTGCCGGGAAATACCCCTGGCACCATATATCCGCTGCAACACAGGATGAACTTCCGCTGAAAACTGATGATTTAAATTGGGATTGCCGCGCGGTCTGATTTTCACAAAGGCTTCAAACTAGGTTCAATGTAGTATAAAAAAATCCAAGGGTAGCTGTCCGCATATAGCTATGACAAATAGACCCCAGCGTATATCTTGAAGAGAGGATTCAGATCAAAAAAATCTGTAAAATCCCACGGAAACTTATGCTTGCCACCCCCCTCTAAAGGGGTGACTAAAAAAACCTCCCCCAGCGAGACATGGTCGTGTTTGCGCGGGGAGATGGAAATCTATTTTCGTGGTGCCATTCGGTGCTGTGGAAGCAAATTAAGATCATACCAGGACTATGCCAGAGTTTAGAAATACCGACACCCTGTTTCTGAGGAGCTTGTTACTACTCTTCCTAAGCCTCTTCACCTCTCACTTGCTTGCGGATGTTGAGGCGATTCTCTCCCAGCAGACTACGGGCCTGGATCAGCCGGTTCAGCTGACACTGCAGATCAAAGGAGATCAGGAGTTAAATCCTGACCTCTCTCTGCTGGAGAAGGATTTTGAGATTCTAAGCCGATCCAGTCAGCAGAGTATTTCGGTAATCAACGGTCAAATGTCTGCGAAACGATCTCTCAGACTCTCTCTGCTGCCCAAACGTGCCGGAACACTATCAATACCCGCGATCCCTATCGGCAATGAAACCACTCTGCCCCTGACCCTGCAGGTAACTGAACAACCTCAGGAGACCTCCCACAACAGGGAGAAGCTGGCGCGCATTGAATTGAGCCTCAACAAGGAGTCTGCCTACCTCGAAGAGGAGATACTTCTCACCCTGAAACTCTACCAGGCACCAGGGGTTAGAGGAGAGAGTCTGGAACCTCCCGAAGCATCCTTTGACGATACACAGATGAACCTGATCCATGAGGATCGCTATGCCAGTCAGAAAGATGGTATCGAGTATCGGGTTTTAGAGCGGGTCTATGCACTGTTTGCCCGTCAATCAGGAAAACTGACCCTGAGTGGAGCGAAATTCCGCGGCCAATCTGGCGGAAACATCGACCCATTCCTCTCACTTTTCAGCAACTCATTCCCATCACAAAAACAGAGCGGACAATTCATCCGTAGCGAATCAAACAGTCTCTCTCTTGAGATCCTACCGATTCCCGACTCTTTTGCCGGTGATCGCTGGCTGCCTGCCAAAAACCTGCAAATAGTCGAACGTGGCATCGATGAAAACGAATTGGTGATCGCCGGCAAACCAATTACCCGACATGTGATGATTGTTGCCGATGGTATGTTGTCGAACCAATTACCGACGCTGGAGCAGACCGTGCCTGCAGGTCTCAAGCTCTATCCGGAAAGCCCCCATCTGAATGACAAAGCAAGCCGCTCAGGAATCAGCAGCACCATGCAGCAAAGACTTACCCTGATAGCGACTGATGCGGGGAGTTACACACTTCCCGCCATGGAGATCCCCTGGTGGAACACTGAAACCAGAGAGCAGGAGGTCGCCCGGCTTCCCGCCAGGGAGATCAGTTTCATGCCCAACCCATCGGTTGCTGCCAACACACAAAACCATAACTTAGTGACTGAGAGTACGGCCGAAGAGAATCCCCCTCCGCAGACACCGGCTGATCCTGCGAAAGTAGAGCCTGAGTTTCCCTGGCTAGTGACACTGCTTGGGCTGGCCTGGTTGCTAACTATGCTTGCCTGGTGGATAAGCAGTCGAAGTAAAAAAGCTGTCGAGACCAGAGTCAAAGCCGAACCTGTAAAGACAGATCGACGCCAGGATGAACTGAAAGAGGTAGTAATACGATTGACCAGTGCATATCAAGAGCAGGATACCGTCAGCGCTCGTAGCGCCTGGTTGGCCTGGGCCCAACTCACCTGGCCTGACAATCCACCCAACAATCTGACCCGACTCGCGAAACGCTGTAATCTGCAAATCGCCTCGGCGGTAGACGCCCTTGAGCGTGCCCTATACAGCCCAACCCTGGAATCAGGCTGGTCGGACTACCCGGTGGCACAACTCATCGAGGAGAGCAGCTCAGAAAGCCCCAGGCGCTCAACCAATGAGGAGAGCATGCTGGTTCCCCTCAACCCATAACCTTAAAAATCAGTTGACCGCTGATATCGGCAGTATTGAGGTGTTACTCCTCCTCCCAGCCACCATAATCAAAGGTAATCTCATCATCGGGTTCAATATCACTTAAGGCAAAAAGATCAAAACCATCAAATTCGGCATTACCCTCATCCTGATGGTTCAGGTAGCGAAGTAGATTCCTGCCACTGCGTCCGATCGGCTTTTTCTCATCTTCGAAGACCCAAAGTACATAGGTACCATCCCGCTTCGCGGTCGGCCCTTCGTAGGTTCCAATGTAATCTCCCTTGGGGATCGAGACCTTGGCAAACAGCCCGGTACCATGTATATCAGAGGGAGCCTTGTAGACAATATTACCTAGTCTTATTTTCTTGTTCGCCATGCTTTAAACCACTTGATTTGATGTCTGAAGGATACTCAATCGGACAGCTGTCTCCATAGACAGCCATAATGGCACGCAATTCTTTGAGAACCTTCTGCCTGGACAGGTCGTCCAATGCCTCCAATTCAGGTAAGATCACCCCTTGTTCCAACAATTGAATGTCTTCACGGACTGATCTGCAACCCTTCTGGCACAGTATCTCGACATATTGATCTATCTGTTTATTTCCCATGAATCACAACCTGCACAGGATATTTCAACCTGGATTTAACCAATTCGTCATACCGTACCGGGAACCATACTGCTATTCAAATTTCTAACGGAATTCAATAGGATTTAACCCTACACAACGTGACAACATACTGAAGGACAGATTATGCCCTTAATAAATAGACTAATAATACTACTACTGCTTGTGACCGCACACTCTGCTTTTGCCGCAGATTGGGGCGAGGGATGGGATCCTGTCGACCCGCCTGTGGCTACATCCACCCCCGAAGGTAAGGTGGAAGTCCTTGAATTCTTTTGGTATGGCTGCCCCCACTGCTACCACATGGAACCCGATTTGGATGAGTGGCTCAAGAACAAACCTGAAAATGTCGAGTTTCTTCGTGTTCCCGCACCACTCAACAGTCGCTGGACCCCCCACGCACAATTCTACTATACCGCTGAAATTCTCGGTTTGATTGACAAGCTGCATACACCACTATTCTCCGCCATTCACGATAAGAAGCGGAAAATCTTCGACAAAAATGCACTTATCGACTTCGCTGTTGAGCAGGGCGTGGATAAAGAGAAGTTTACTGAAGCCTGGAATTCGTTCGGCGTCTACGTCAAGGTACAGAATGCCAAGAAGCTTGGTCAACGTTATCAGCTCGATGGCGTGCCAGCCGTGGCTATCAACGGCAAGTATCTTACCAGCGGAAGCCGGGCTGGCACCTACAGCAAAATGTTTGAGATCGTCAGCCAGTTGGTCGCTGAAGAGAACGGCAAGAAAACACCTTGACCCTCGGCTCTGCAAATTACTACTTTGCAGGTCAGGGTTTGAACGTAAGCTGGATTATCACTACTCCCTGCTTAAAGGGAGTGTTGGATAAACAGGTTTTGCACCCTGAATAGACATCATGCATTGGATCTACACAAAGCGAGTATCGCGGGCGGGGCATGGCCCCACCCTTGCTCTCAAAGAGATTCAATAACCTGAAGCAGCATCCAGCGGTAGGGTGGGGCCATGCCCCACCAGGTAAGGTGAAAAACAGAATAAAGCTGGCTCTCCAGTCATTCAAGTTCTATCCCATCCACCCACTTAAGCGAGCCTCTATCGCTATTTGGTGGGGCATGGCCCCACCCTACCTTGATCATAAAGTTTGTCTATTTCATCCTCTTGAAGCAGAGGAAGCCCTTGGGATAGTAGTGAAAACAATTGACATATCACTCCACGGTAAAACAAAACCGTAGGGTGGGGCCATGCCCCACCATTGCCCTCAAAGAGATCCAATAACCTGAAGTGTCATCTAGCGGTAGGGTGGGGCCATGCCCCACCAAAAGGTATTCGATTCCCACCAATAGCAGGGCATCAGTGTTGATCTTGATTCAATCGTCAGCGGCCGCTAAATAACACTCTCATCCTTGAACCTAAAAAATCAGGAACCTGCTATTAGAATGGAGCGGCCCACTAGAAGTGATAGGAGACCCCGAAGTTAACAACCGGCCAGTACCTGAAATCATCCAGATCATCACTGTTGATCCGGTTCTCTTCTACGGCAATTTCTGATTCCAGTTGCGCCTTTAACACCGGATTGGAGTCTGCCAATGCACTATCCGCTTCGATCGACACAGTCGGGTTATCGGTAAACAATATACCGAAATCAACACTGAAACTGAATTTCGAACCGGGTTTCACCGCATTACCCCAGCCTATACCTACGTAGGGTGCAAAATTACGACTGTAATCCACCTCAGCTTTCAGAGTACCCACCTGGTCAGGTGAAAAGGTGGTGTTACCAATTTCCACCGCCTCGGTAGGCGTCGCTGTGGCTGTGATATCAGGCTGCAGTGAAAAGAGCCCACCGCTCACTCTGAAACCGTTCTCCATCGGGTGCCAATCCAGCAGTGCGCCAATGGAAAACATGTCCAGATCAATGTCGTATTCAATGTCGTCCAGCTTCTCTTCCGTATCGTAAGGCATGGTCGCCATGACGGTACGGAAATTCAGGCTTTCGTTTCTCACCGGCACAGTCAATGCCAGACCGACCCCGGTTGTTCCCATGAACAGACCTGCGGCTACGCTTTGATTCTCACGACTTTGAAGCAGATGTATATCTTCTGATGGTCCACCAAACTCCATGCGTGCACCAAGTTGCCAGGTATCCAGATTAATATCGTCCCTGGCCAGCATTGTGCTGTAGCGGAAAAATCCGGTCACCCCATTCTTGAATACGCCGGTAACAGATATACCGGTATTAACATAGCTGTCGTCAGGATCTTCATTGGTGAGTGTGAAAGTTCCGGCTTCCGGCACCAAGGCGAACTCAGCTTCGATTTCCGGCGCTTCGTTTTTGAAGTCTTTTACCAGCTCTAGCTCGAATTGTGGAACCAGAACACCAAAGCTGAAGCTAATCGCATTACTGGCACGAACACCAAGACGCCCGCTCAACACATCAGTTGAGGTCTTATAGATATTCATATCCAGGCCGGCATCGTTTCTTTCCCGATAGGCATCCACAGTGCTTGAACGATATTCAAGGTTTGTATAAGTATCGAGTGTCCAAGCCTGATGAACGTAGCTGTATCCCGTGCCGATCACCGCGCTCAGGTGATCAGCATCGGTATCCCCCTTCGCTTTGGTGGTAACCGCACCGATATCGATGGATCGGCTGGTATCAATGGAGGACTCTCCATACCCCAGTAACCAGTCCACATACCAGTTACGGGCGGGATAGTAGTTGCCGTAGAGCGATAGATTCCAGCCATCAACATCAAGCCCGGTATCACCACCGTCCTCTCTGGTCTCAGAGGTGGTGTAACCCAAAGCACTACCCATAACCAGATCCTTGTTAAAGCGGTAGTCCAGCCCCGCCAGCAACTCCTGGTTGTCAATATCGAATCTGTTCTCTCTGTTACGAGACTCCCCCTCGCCAATGTTAAGGGTACCGGTAATAAAACCTCCCAGTCTTGCCGGTCCCTCAGAATCACCGGCGTTGCCGCCTCTCTGAACGTCAGTTAGCAATTGCCCCAAGTTGAGGTGTTTATCATTCAGGATAGCCCTCAGCCCGACTAAACTGACACCAGGCACACCCGAGCGAATCTCCTGAAGACGGGCGCCAACATTTTTGATCTGATTTGCAGCCACCCCCTTCATTGAGCTGGCTTGGGCACCAACCTGTCGCAGCAGCACCATTTCCAATGCACTATCAAGCTCTGAACCACTGAGTGATGACAAAGCGGTACAAGTTGCCGCCAGGGCTTCATCTGTCTGAGATACAATGCCCGCCGAGTTGGCATCACAGGCCACCTGCATAACACTGGCCAGGCTGCTCTGGGCCTCGTCGATTCCAGCGTTGGCTATTGGATCGAGTGAAGCATCCAGTTGAATCGAGACGGTCGCAGCTGTGCTGACTGCGCCGCTATCACCCACCAGGCGATAGTCGAAACTGACTGAAGTAGTCCCATCGATATCTGCTGGTGGTGTGTAGAGATAGAGGCCGGTGATATCTGTTGTAGAGAGTGCCCCTTGATTTGGTTGAGTAAGGATTTCAACACTATAGCCGCTGCTTGGATGGATATCGTTCTCTGAGGGGAATAGATTGATTGCACTACCACCGGTTATATAGTGATCATTTACCGCCTCCAGAGTGGAAGTAGTTGAAACAATATTCAGCACTACCGGTGTTTCACTGCTGATGCCTCTAATATCCTGCACCCGATACGTGAAGGTAACACTGCCGGAATATCCGTTAGTGGGAAAAACATTGATTGAAAAAGCATCGTCCGGATCAATCTGCACCGAACCAGCATTCGGATCGGAGAGATTACTGATCGATACGATACTGATGGCGTTGATCGCTTCCTGTGAAGCGATTTCCAGACGATCATTGACCGTTACCACAATAGTCTCAGAACTGTCACTGGAATCAATGGTGTAGATGTCAGGCACACCTGTTGCGGCTTTTGCACCAGGCATGATAAATGTTGCCCCTGTAAACAGGGCAGCAGTCAATACAGAAAAACGTAGCTTTTTCTCAAAGGGATAGAGAGATTGTTCTTTCATGAGGAAACCGCCTTAAGGTAATTTTGGACTACCGCATGCATGTCGTAATAGTGCTCAGGAAATTCAGATCAAGGAGCACATGATCAATTCATGAAATGAGTCAAGAGACTCCTCAAGCCATCAAAGTAGTAATTATTATTTATATTGATTGGCTTTTTAGAGGCAGTTTTACAGCATAGCGCTGATTGTGACAATCACTATACTGAATCTGAATGGATGCAAGTTGGGGTTAGCAAAACTTCAGTAGCAGACATTCAGGTACCGCAAAAGGTTCGATAGCCCAGATCCTCATCTGCTGAAGATTTCTGGTAGGAGCGGGTCTTTTCAGTCAGCTGATAGGGTGAAAGCAAGACATCAAGAAAGTCTTCAGCAGCGCTGGCGTCACCTTGCTGGGTACAGGATTGAATAACCTGCTCCATATGTCGATTTCTGGGGATGACAACCGGGTTGGCCCCCTTCATAACCACTTCAGGATCGATATCTACGGGCTGTTGCTGCAGGCGTGCACGCCAATCGTCATACCAGTCAGTCAGTTCACCCTGTAGCGCCCGTTCCACTACCGGGGAAGTGAAAGAAAGGGTCAATCTATGAAAGCTGTCGGTGTAATCGAGACGCCCACTTTTCAGCTTATCCAAGAGGCTGGATATCAGTAGTTGATCTGAGGAACTGGTCTGACTGATGCCAATTTTTCTGGCCATCATCTGATGATAACGATCCTTGAATAGCGCTGAAAAGGTCTCCAGGCAAGCACCAGCCTTATCGATTGCATTTTTTTCATCATTATCGATCAACGGCAATAGTGATTCAGCAAATCGCGCCATATTCCACTGTGCTATCGAGGGTTGATTAGCAAAAGCATATCGTCCCTGTCTGTCAATCGAGCTGAAAACCGTATTCGGGTCATAAGTGCCCATCATGGCGCAAGGACCATAATCGATGGTTTCACCGGATATTGCTGTGTTATCAGTATTCATAACACCATGAATAAATCCCACCCGCATCCATTCAACCACAAGATCTATCTGGCGCTTCATGACCTTCTCGAGGAGTAATAGGAATCGCTCCTCGCCATGCTCCTGTAGTTCAGGATAGTGACGAAGGATTGCGTAATCACACAGCTGCTCGAGGGCCTGGAGGTTTTGTCTGGCTGCAAAATATTCGAAGCTGCCAACACGCAGGTGACTCGCTGCAATACGGGTAAGCACTGCACCTTGTTGAGCTGTTTCACGAAAAACAATTTCACCGGTAGTGGTCACAGCTAAACTACGGGTTGTAGGAATTCCCAGTGCATGTATGGCTTCACCCATAACGAACTCTCGGATAGCAGGCCCTAACGCATAACGACCATCACCGCTTCTTGAAAATGGCGTTGGACCAGAACCTTTGAGCTGAACATCTCGCCGCTCACCTGACTGATCAACTATCTCTCCTAGCAGATGCGCTCTGCCATCTCCCAGCTGAGGAACAAAGTTTCCGAATTGGTGGCCTGCATAGGCAAGTGCCACTGGTTCTGAACCTGGTAGAAGCGTGTTACCGGATAGTGCATCAATCAGCTCTTCAGAGGGTAGTTCCCCGGTTTCACCCAGCTGCAACTCTTCAGCCAGCCGACTGTTCCATAGAAAAAGTTTAGGATCTTTTACCGGCTCTGGCGGAACACTTTTAAAAAAAGCAGTGCCAAGCGTTGTATAGCTGTTAGAGAATTCCATAGTATAAATTTAACATAGGGTTAGCGCTCAACATCCATACAGGATAAATGGGATAGCGATGCAATAGCTGCCTATGATGTGCCCTTTTCGCCTTATCCGAACCTTCATGCCATTTCACACAATCGATCCATGATTAATCGAAAGCGTCTTACCCGGACTGCATCAGCAACCAGCTCTTTTTTTCAACAAGAAAGGCTCCATAGCGATCTGCAAAATCATCAACAACCGAGGCTTGAACTGAGGGTCGGTTGAGCAGTCTTGCAGCCCATTGTGATACGGAAGCAGGCATCTGCACCTCCCCTTCCTGGTGAAATTCCTTGTGGTAGTGGAGGCGCATAAAAAGCGGTGCAATTGCTGCATCAACCAGACTAAAAACACCCTCTTCACCAAACAATCCAGACTCTAGTGGTTCAGCCAAACGCTCTATATCCCTCTCGAGTGAAGCCTTTTTCTCAATGAAAGTCTCACGGTCAGTCGCCATTGCCATGCCATACATGCCCATCAACAGAGTCGAGCCATACTCAATCCATGACTTGTGCTGCGCCCGTTTCAGAATATCGGCAGGGTGAAACCTTGGAGGAAAACGTTCATCAAGAAAGTCCAGGATCACAGATGACTCGAACAATACAGCGTCATCTACCAGCAGTAACGGGACTTTTCCAGTGGGTGAAAGTCGTAAAAACCACTCAGGTGGCTGATCCAGATCGATATATTCCAACTCAAACACGACCTGCTTCTCGCGTAGAAGGATAACCGACCGCTGAACAAACGGGCACAACGCAAAGCTTACCAGTTTTATTTTTAAACTCATTTACCTGAATCCTGTAGTGTTATTAACCCGGCAACTGAATAGGTCGTCTTCAGGGCTTCAAGCGTGCCCTTGATCAAGGCACGGAAGCAGCCCACTATGGCTGAAAGATGTTGATCCATAAGCTTTTCAGAGACTCCTTGGACCATCACACCATACTATTGGCCCGGCGACCAAATCGATGACTTTCTGCAGCAGAAGAGGTCTCTGACTGACTCGCTCCAGACTCCATTCTGGGTAAGGGTAAACACTGAGGTGTATCTATGAGTATTATCAGCAGCTAAAGCTAAAGAGATCAACACAAGGGACAGAATAAAGATCACTGTTTAATTTCGGGAATTTAAGGATCTGTTGCAATCCTTAAATACAGGGCTTATATTTGTAAAAGATCGAACCCTATTACACAATTAATTATATAGATATCAATTAGTTACACCAAATCACCAAGGAAGCAGTCACAATATGGAATGTGTTTTACGCAAAAAATACAAGGTTATTTACAAACGTTCACAAAATCTGTATTTTTTGACAAGATGAATTAATGGATTTCTGGCTCATGGATGACCAAGGTATACGCAGATACCATCCCGCAGGCACACTCCCACGGAGATCTCAACACGTTAAACCAGTGCATATCACTGCTGTGTACGCGTATTGGATAGATTCCGATGTCCAACTGGATTGAGGGCTCGCATAACCTTGCGATTGCGCCAAATCAGTGAATCAATTGGAAAATGTGGCTAGTCTAATCTTATATATAGAGTAACAGTTAATTCGGCGGCGCAATAAATATGGCTACACCCAATCCAATCGGCTTAAGAATACCAGAGCAGTCATCCCCGTCTGGAGAGCCTTTTTACCTGAGTGACAAAAAAGTCACAGCCTGGGCCAAAGAGTTGCCTATGGCCAATGTTGGTGAAACTTCACGCCAGATATTTCAAACATTGCGCGCCTTCAACCGAACATCCCTTCCAGCAAAACAGAGACTGCTGAGCATTGAAGGTTTCCGTGAACCACTGGATTATGTGGCCACTAATCTCAATAAACACTATCTGGGCACGCGTTTTCCTCTTAGCGAAAAATCACACAAAATCGCTAATCTGAACAGAGAACTCCACAGTGGAATGGCGACCGCCTACAAGGCAGTTATTGTCGACCTCCTGACCAATCAGCAAGGAGGAATTGACCGAGCACTTCTCGCTCAGGCCATACACCGCTGTATTACCTATTTAGCTAAAGTCATACTGCTCTCGGTAATTGTCTATGACCCTTACCCCAAACGTACCTGGCATGAGTTGCATGTCTTACACCGACTGGCCAAGCGGTATGATATAGGTTCAAATTCAGTCAGTGACCCGATGGAATCATCGAATAATCAGACCACAATTGACCAGAATTACACACGCTGTCTGCTTTTCTCTCTCGCCTCTCCCTATAAGATGAGACAGAAGGAGAATCTAAAGATCTTCGATACTCTGGTGAACTGGAGCCGCTATACCACGCTCTACGGTTTTGATGAGGCACCTGAAGAGAGCTCGATCACCATTCGGCAGGATACTGATCTGGCACCCAGCCATGAGGGCAGAGCCCATGACGCAGAAACGAAATACCTGCTAATTCTGGAGGCCTCTCAACTTCTGCTGCTGATGCGAGAGCATTTCACCGAATCAGAAGATGCCAAGCAATCCCTCCAGGGTATCAGCGACCTGGACAAAGTGGTTGTACGGCAGCTCATCATGCTCTGGTCAAAAGCCCAGAAACGCGCCTTTGTACGCACAAAACTCAATTTTGAGCTTCGTATTGCTGTTGGCCTGCGTTCTGTCCATGAATTGATCAACCTGGGCGATACAAGCTCCTCTCTAAGTGAGGAAGAAGAGGAGAATGAAGCTACCTGGATTGATGCACAATTTGCCCATGGTAATGAGATGCATGTTGAGTCGAGGTTTTCCCTGCAACCTATGGATATCGCCTCATACAACCCACGCCGAGGCAATTTTGAGGAGTTTGGGCCCAACACCACAGATATTGGCGAAATAAATAGTGAACCAAAGGTTGAGATCTGGCAAGACGACAAAGATCAGCAAGTGAATAGCGCCACGTGTCTGTTCACCACGATTAATGAGAGTGCTGGCGGCTACTGCCTGGATTGGCGTGGACGTGACATTCCCAAGATTCAGGTCGGCGAGTTGATTGGGGTTCAATCGGCCATGTCAGCAGCCCAGTTCGGCGTTGGTATGGTGCGCTGGATGCGCAGCGGTGAATCGAACTCAATGCTGGTCGGCATACAGATGATTGCGCCAAATGCGATGGCGGTATCAGCAAAAATCACAGATCAAAAATCGACTCAGATGGAAAAGTGTCTGCTATTGCCCGAGGTTGGTACTTCTGGTCAACCCACCAGTTTAATTTCCCCCTCTTACCCATTTAGCGTAGGCAAGACACTATTGATAAATGATGGTGAAAATACCCAGGAAATCAAACTCACCCGACTACTGGAGTCGAGTGGTTCCATTTCTCAATTTCAATTTGTTCATCTGGATGAGAATGCCTCTGCTATCAACAAAGACGATCAGGACGATTTAGATGATGATTCAGATTTTGAGAGTCTCTGGTCCACATTGATCTGATCATACTAACGCGACTCAGAAGAGTCTAAAAGCTGCTGTCGAAGAGGCTATTAGAATCCGGCCAACTTATACCAGCGTTTAGCCTCTTCAGGGTCTTTTTCCACTCCCCTCCCCTCTTCATATAACATTGCCAGTGTAGTTTGAGAACCGGCCAAACCCTGTTCGGCAGCCTTCTTGAACCATTCAACCGCCTTTGTCAGGTTTTGTTCTACACACTCACCTTCCAGGTACATAAATCCAAGCCCATGTTGTGCCATACCATGGCCAGCCTCAGCGGCTGACTTCATATATTTGTATGCCATAAGCTCGTTTTTTGAGATTCCCAGACCACCTTGAGACATAATGGCCATTCGATACTGGGCTTCGACACTTCCATCTTCAGCCAAGGGGGAGAGCAGAGTGGCGGCGCGTGAAAAATTCTTACCTTCAAAAGCCGCTATTGCACTACTTAACTCAAAATTCATTTCACCGCTTGAATCTGTCATATCACTCTCTCAGTTTATTACTCTACTGGGGCCTGTTAAACCTAAAAAAAACACTAAATGGTCGTCAGCCAGGTAAATAGTTTAAAACCTTTCCTGGCATAGTTACAGAAACTGTTTTAAAGCCGCCATGGCGTGATGCCAGGCAGATACTCTCCACAGAGTCACACTATTTTGTTACTACTTTCATTTCCGGGTCGAATCGCTACAGTATTGTCCACCCATGCGGCCAAATCATTACTCGCATCATAGATGCCAAATTCAAAAGCTGGCGTAGCTCTCCCTCTCTTTTGCAGTTGATAGACAACATCTGCAGCAGTTTTTTCGGGAAAATTAAAGCGGAGCTCCAAATCACTCATGCCAGGCTTGCGAAAATCAACATTGAGTGTGCGAGTCCAAACCGTAAAATCCGGAAAGCGATTGTGGCAGGCTAAAGCGGCTACCGGATCAGCAAGTGCCGCAATACTGCCTCCGAACATACTCCCCCCAGGGTTCATATTGTGCCGATTGAGTGGCAGCAGCAATCGTACCAGGCTCCAATCATCAGTTATCTCCAGCAGCTCAACACCCATACTTTTAAATGGAGGAAAGAGCTCTAATCTATTCGTCACACTTGTCTCTTGGGGGGCTTCAGACATACTCAGCCTCACGCTTTGACCTTATACCATCCCAAGTCATGGCAACTCCCTTCAGGTTCTTAGGGAATATCTTGGTTTTCCTTTGAATAGACTTCACAATAGACACTCTAAATTATGCAGACTCAACTAACTTCCGACATTCTAGCATCTGAAAGCGGCCGCGAAGCGGAAGCTATTCTGCGCAACTGTGTACACTGTGGATTTTGCACTGCGACCTGTCCAACCTATCAGTTACTCGGCAATGAGCTGGACGGACCTAGGGGCAGAATATATCAAGTTAAACAGTTACTTGAAGGTGCAGCGCCAACCGCGGCAGTACAACAGCATCTGGATCGGTGTTTGTTGTGTCGAGCCTGTGAAACAACCTGCCCTTCCGGTGTTGACTATGGCCGATTACTTGAAATCGGCCGTCAGCATCTGCATGATCACCAATCCCGCACGCTAACAGACAGGTCTCTACGCTGGCTATTACGCAAGACACTTCCGAATCGCAGCCTGTTCGCCTCTCTGCTAGGTCTGGGGAGGATCTTCAAGCCATTTTTACCCGCTGCCATTGGCCGAGCTATTCCACAAAAAGAGCAGCTCAGTGAAAACGACTGGCCCTCGCAAGAGCATCCCAGAAAGATGCTGATTCTGGATGGCTGTGTTCAACCCTCACTGGCACCTGGTATCAACCTAGCGACAGCGCAAGTTTTGGATCGTCTCGGCATTTCGCTGATTCGCACACCCCAGGCAGGTTGCTGCGGCGCTGTTGAACACCATCTTGACGACCACACGGCTTCACGCCAAGCTGCCAGACGAAACATCGACCTGTGGTTGCCACTGCTGCAACAGCAGGCTGAACTACTGATTATTACTGCCAGCGGTTGTGCGCAGATGGTCAAAACCTATGATCAACTGCTTGCTGACGACCCAGACTATGCCGCCAAGGCGAGAGAGCTTGTTAGTCGTTGCAAGGATATCGCTGAGGTTATTAATCAGGAGGACATTAAGCCATTGATTTGTGAAATGGAACGACATCCCCGGATTGCATTTCATTCATCATGCACACTACAACATGGCCAAAAATTGAGTGGTGTAGTTGAGTCGCTACTGAGCAACATCGGATACACCCTGACGGCAGTAGAAGAGCCTCATCTTTGCTGTGGCTCAGCAGGCACCTATTCAATCCTGCAGCCCCAACTCTCAGCTCAACTGGGAGCACGCAAAACTGAGGCCCTGCTGAAGGGGGAACCTGAGTTAATCGCCACCGCCAATATCGGTTGTCTCAGCCACATAGCCAAAATGACACCGACCGACATTCCGGTCGTGCATTGGATTGAATTGTTAACTCCTGATCGCATCAAAACCCTATCATCATCGAAAACCTAGTTTGGTGTAACGTATAAACTGACCAACTAAAGGCGATCTCAATTCGGCCGATAACCCCCCTGTGACGCGAAGATCTTAATTACTTCCATAAATGCGGAAGTTTTTACAATTTAAGCATTACCAACTGCTACTATTTCTGCTTATACTCGCGTACAACCATGTAGTATGAATGAGTGTTTGCCTGACAGGCTTTACGCCTTAAAACCTAATAATAACTACAACAGCAAGGTTGCAAGCACCAATGGGAAACCCAAGCTGCTGAAAGCGAGGTAACTTCCTTCATCTAAACAAACAGTGGATGACATAAATGACCTTGAAGCCTGTTTTTACCAAAACACTGCTAATCGGCTTTTTACTCAGCTTCGCCACCCTCGGTAGAGGGGCTACTGAGACCATCTCAGATGAACAGCGCTTAGAATCCCAGCGTAAGGATTTCCTGGCTGCTGAAAGGGCTCTTGTAAATAAGGATTTTCTGGCTTATCAGCAGTTACGGGAGCAGTTGTCAGATTATCCACTTTTGGTTTATCTGGATTACCAGGAGACCCTGACCAGCATCGAACAGCAATCGGTGCAAAGTATCAGTAATCGATTAAAACGCCTTGAAGGCACACCACTGCAAAAACGACTGGAGAGTCAGTGGCTCGGTTTTCTGGCAAAACACAAACTATGGAAAACTTATCTGCAATTCTCATCAGAAGGCGGCAGCATCAGACAACAATGCCAGCGACTGCATGCCATGATTAAAACCGGCCAATCTGCAAAGGCCTATCCTAAAGTCCCTGAAATTTGGTTAAGTGGCAGATCACGCCCCAAGGTCTGTGATCCCGTATTTAAAAGCTGGATAGCAGCCGGACATCTTTCTGAACAGTTGGTATGGCAGAGAATTAACCTGGCCATGTCACAACGCCAGATTAAACTTGCCAGCTATCTGAAACGCCATCTTAGTCAAGATCAGCAGAAGATCGCTGCGCTTTGGTTAAAACTCTACAAACGTCCTCAGAAGGTTGAACAGCTGGCAAAAATTGACCATCCCTATGTGGATGAAATGGTAATTCAGGCGATCAGAAAGCTGGCCTGGCGTGACATAGAGGCAGCATTCAATGCTTGGGAAAAATTTCATGCTCTTGATATATTTTCCAAGAAGCAGCAACAAAAGGCGGTTTACGCACTCGCAGGTGGATTAGCAAGAGAGCCCGACAAAAAACTGAGTCAGTTATTAAATAAATTATTGCCTGAGCATCTCAAACTTGACAGCGGGCTTTCAGAAAGGGAACTACAGACTGCTCTGCAAGTAAAGGATTGGGGCTGGGTACTGCAAGTTACAGAGACTCTACCCGCTGATAAAAAACAGTTGGGTCAGTGGCAATACTGGCGAGCACGGGCTTTGATAAAACTCGACCGTGTGGATGAGGCAAAACCAATACTATCGAACCTCGCACAAGAGCGCAGTTACTATGGCTTCATGGCTGCCAATCAACTTGGTATTCCGCCCAAACTAGATCATATTGCTTTACAAACTGATCAAGTACTAACAGATCAGGTGGCTCTCAAACCAGGGTTACAGAGGGCGCGCGAACTGCATGTTTTAAACCGACTGTTGCCTGCACGTCGCGAATGGAATCTGGCTCTGTACAAGGCCAAACCTGGTGAACTGAAGGCAGCAGCACGTCTTGCACAACTCTGGAACTGGCCCTCACAGAGTATTATCACCCTGGCAAAACTACGCCAGTGGAACGACCTGGAATTACGCTTCCCTCTGGCTCATCATAAAACCATTACCGGACAGGCTCAGGGACACGGTATAGACCGGGCATGGGTATATGCCATTCTTCGTCAGGAGAGCGCATTCATCAGCGATGCCAAATCTTCAGCAGGGGCGAGAGGGTTAATGCAATTGATGCCAAAAACCGCCAAACAGGTTGCCAGGGAACTAAAGCATTCACCTCTACATCTGGATGACCTGTTTCAGCCAGATGTTAATATCAGACTTGGAACCGGTTATCTGAATAAAATCTATCGACAATTACAGGAGAACCCTGTCTTGGCAACAGCGGCCTATAATGCAGGGCCATCACGGGTGAAAAGCTGGTTACCCGACCAACCTCAGGCCACTGATATCTGGATCGAGACTATTCCCTTTCACGAAACCCGAGAGTATCTGAAGCGGGTACTCTCCTATACAGTGATCTACAACTATCGCCTCGGCGTCCCATCTAGGGTTGTACCGAAAAAGTGGTTAGCGCCGATAGAGGCGAGGCATACATTTTCAGGTGTCTGATTCCAGACTGAGTGGTAATTCATCTCTCTCCTGAAAATCATCCTGAGCTTGTGGACGCTTGGCATTGAGCCTGTTTTTCACCTTGCCAACCAACTCAGGGTCAGTCACAACTTCGTAGAAGCACTCTTCTGACTGCTCTACACGTTGAGTCTGGTCATCTCTCTTCCAGGTTTTTATGATGGCCTCTCTAATCACAAGCCAGTGCGCGCTACCTCTCCGATCGACAAAGCGACCGACATGGTAATTATCTGTGTAACCAGAGTGGCTACTCACCTTCAGCTTATGCAGCACCATTTCAGATTTGAGTTTTTTAAAGGCAGGCTGAGCAAGCTCGATGCCATTCACATTGAATCGCAAACGACGAGCCCCTTTTGACTCATCTCCACTGTCATCAGTAAACACCTCAACACGATGCCTCAGGCTCTTACGCCAGCTTGTATCATGACGCAACTCAGATGAGCATGATGAAAGCCTGTCAGCCTCATTGATTGCTGGAGAGATCATGATTTTGCGTTGCTCATCGTATAGATAAGCTGGTGAATCATCACTAAAAGAGATCCCCAACCCCAACTCCAGTTTTGGTAGATTATGGGCTCTGTTCTGACTATTCTGAGCTTCCATGACTAGTAGAATTTTCCGCGCCAATCCACAGGCGTTGGCAACGGTCATCGCCTGAGTCGTCATAGCTCCTGTTTCCAAAACTGTGAGAATAAGCGCATCACCTTCGACAAACACCTTCTTCGCGCCAAAACGATCAAGTAGTTTGGTGATCGGTCCAAAAAAATTCATACTGAAATGGGTAGCTGGATTAAGTCGCTTCTCCACAAGCTGGCGTGTGATTTCAGTAGAGCCTCTGACATCCGCTTTCAGAACCACATGAGCCTTGATCTTTTTCTCTTGTACATCTGTATCTTGACTGAGTCTAAACTCATATAGACTGCCGTTATCCCGTGATAGCTGTATACTTTCGCCATCCTGTAAAATCTTCAAACGATTCATCTGCTGGTAGGTATAGTAAGCCAGCTTCAGATCACGACGAAAAGATAAAAAATCCTTGAGATAGCGAATCGCATAACCTTGCTGTTTGGCGGCAGGCATACGGCGCACATAGCCATGTACCACATCAAGTGCTTTGATTACCGCAACCCCCTTATCTTCAGTTGTTGCGAGTTTCTTGGACAGGGCTCTCTTTGGCAATACATCTATCAGATAGTGATAGATATCCCGACTGGAAACCTGACCACTTAACTGCCGGTAGAGTCTGGGTGTACGATATGCGGCGATTGCTCGATGGGTAATCCCCGATCGATCAAAGTGTTTGAGCAGATTCGTCTGCAACCGCTGCTGTATTTTGTCATATTCAGGGTTTTTCCAAAGACTCTTTCGCTGCTTATCTTGGCTACGAGTAAACCAACCACCTTTAGCATCAGCTGGCCTCTGTAGAAGTAGATCCACATTTCTCGGATCGTCCAGCCAGCTGACAAACATTTCTTTAAACTCTTGCTCCGAAAGATTCCGCTCCAATAATCTCTGTCCTTCAAGAAACTCTGAAAAGCCACTGTGAAGTTCACGCTGAGTTATCTGAAACTGAGTAGTCTCGCTCGCTGATGCTCTATTTTTCTCAGTAGTTTCACGCTGCTTGGCCCACTCAGGAAGGAATTCAGCATAGACCTCGGTGACAAAATGGTTGGTCAGATCGAAGATATTATCTCCCTCACGATCCACACAGATTAGTGGATAGTGATTTATGAAATACTCTTCACTGGTCAGGTCAGGCAGGTGTAATAAGGGGTTGAATAAAATTCGTTTGGAGACTACCCAGGAGCTGCCCACCACAGATTTGCGCATCTTGCGCAACTCTTTTGATTCCAGGCGCTGTACAATTTTAAAAAGTCGGCACAAGGTGCGATAACGAATTCCCGGCTCAAGGCGTGCCAAGGCTACAATACGCTCATGCATCTCCATGGATTTACCACTATGCATACCCGTGGTTGACTCTGCATCCTGCTGTAACTTACTGCGCAGCTTGGCTAAACTGGCCATAGGTGCATTAAGCATTAGCTTCAGTAGAACCAAATGCAGCATTTGCAGAAGCTCTTTAACTGCCGCGTTAGCGTGTATCTGCTCAAGGGCACCTTGCACGATGCTACGATAGTTCGATTTAAAGGCCTCGATATCACTGCCTGAAGTGGGTTGAGCTAAGTTTGCCCAACCATGTTTAGCCAGGTCCTCCTGAACAATACGCTCCACCACAGATAATAGGGAAGCACGGAATTGATGACTGATCGCCACATCGATATGGCGATTATCAATCCCGATCTGAAACTGCTCCAGGCTCACCCGCCAAGATGGACATCGACGAAGCGGCGCCAGGAACTCTCCGACATCCGTTTGAGTTGCCAATATTGCTCTATTCCCCATTTCGTTTTCTATCACTGACCTGTCTAGTACTCATCCTAATCTTTCAAAATAAGGATAGCTAAGAAACCGCTGAATCAAAACACCGCATCATAATTAAAACTCTTATGAAACTCAGCTAGTTACACCAATTGAGTCTAGATGATGGCAGTCAAGAATTAAACATTACTAAGTGAGATTCATTCACATCCGAATAAAAATGTGATCGAAGTTTGTTTTTTGTACATCGATCAATTAAACCGCTCACCCTAAACCCCGAAAGCACTAACAGTCATTGATTTAGGGCCTGCTAACAAGTCATGCCCCCTTATCAAGAGAACCATAGTGCCAAATCCAGCAACACCTGATCGTAGTTAACCACTGATATCTGTCGTAAGGGAATAGTGTGCCACATCAATTAATGGTATTTATGCTCACACACTGGGTGACCCCATTAACGCCACATGATTTTGTGAAAAATCTCTCTGGCTCTTAGCGTAAATTCGGTAACTTTCAGAAACAGCGCGAGTGGTGATTAAGGGCAGTGACACTGACTTTTGAGCTGAAATCAAGAGTGAGATAAACGGCTAGGACGAAACAATAAAGCAGAGGCCACGCCATGCATATTCTGACACCCATTTTGGATTGGCATGAAATCTTCGCTCATCATCGAATAATCGATAACGCAGGTAAGATGAAATTTAGCGATCAAGCATTGTTGCAAGCAGTTGATCTTCCAGTTCTATTCTTACTGCTAACTCTTCACCCAGTTGAGACAGATCTTCAGCCAAATGATCCAACTGAAGCTCATGGTCAGATAGATCATAGCGATCATTGAAGTTAACTGCGACTTCACTTGCCTTGACGAATTCAGGATATATATCCTCAGCGACCTTTAGCACACCACTACGTCTTTCATTTCCATTGCTCACATAGCCAAAAACCTCAAAATGGCCAAAAGCAGTGTAGTCAATCAAAACCTGACAAAATGTCTGCAACTGCTGATCGAGTGAACTCGAGCGATGATAGGGCTCAAGACCAGCGACCTCACAAAACAGAACCAACACCTCTTGTCTCTCTTTCAAGAGTTTGTCAATCAAATCTCGAGTGACTGTTCTACGCTCTTCAACTACTCCCCCTTGAGAACTCATCAAGACCCTCCGTAACGGTACTTATATATTTTCATTTAATCCGTGCTGCACAACAAACTGAAAACCATGCTTTCAGCAGCGGTTGACTAATGCGGATTAGGAATACAGAACCACACATTAGTCTGTGTCGCCAATTGTATAGCAAATGCCGATAATATCACGCATTTTTATCTATTAGGGATATATTGCCAAGATTAACCCGATGAGCAAATAGTTTCCTCTCAGCCGCCGTGAGCCCCTATTTAGGGTAATTAAATTGTCAGGGGCATCTAGTGGGCCATATTGATTGCTATTATTAGACTTGCGCCATAGTATGATGCGCGGGGGGGGATATCACCCCTGAAAAGGTACTATTCACCTCTCACTAATTCGTGTTGATATCAGCCACAATGGAGAAGCTTGAGATATTCAATACCAATAAATAGTTTACGCCAGTGACTTGTACCTTAAAGCAATATTTACAAAATCGGGAGAGTGTCGTTTTCCTCCCGCATCAAGGTAGGACCATATAATGCCTGCATTCAAACTCCCTACTCATCATTACTCTATCTGGCTGTTGATCGTACTATCAGTGGTGATCCCATTGTGTTCAGCAGATACATCTCCAGCCCGGATCATGAGCAGAGCGATGCTGAGTATGATGGATACTATGGGTAACCTGGCCCATCAGTACAAACGTGGAGATGACTGGAGCTACAACAATTGGAATCGTTCTCGCAGCTACCGACCACCGACAATTCCCGCTTACCCGGAAGGCTACTATTCTGAGCAGCGCCCTCCCCTTTATGACCCCGAACCCTATTATCAGGATCCAATGCAATCTGAAGTTGACGGTATCTGGTTAGGCCGCGGTGGTGAAATTGTGCTGGTGATGTATGGTTATTTCCGTATATATGCTGACGCTGAAACCTACCAGGATGGGCGTTACCATATTGATGGTGATTTGTTGCTGATGCAGGATCCTGAATCCGGGTTAACTCAAAAGTATCAGTTTGTATTGGAGAGCGGCCGAATGATTATGCGGGACAAACATGGAAACTATTTGCTGTTTAAACAACTCCCAATTCCTGTTCCACCCTACGCACTCATTCCTCAAACTGAGCCTGTACAACAGCCTGAAACCGATTCAGAATAGTTTTCAATACTCGCTTCCTGTAAATGTTTATCTCAAACTATTGCCATATTCTTCAATCCGGTTAATATTTTGCTTGCAACTATATGGCGCTGTCTATTGCCAAAGGAAACTGTTCCCGTGCGAGTGGAAAGTGTTGGCGCAAACATCGATTTGGATATCGTAAACACTTCTTCGGGCTTCGCATTAGCGTGTTTGATACTGGCCTCTCTTCCCAAGTCCAATCATTGGTTTGTGTGAGATACCACATTGATTCGAAATTTCAGCTGCAATTAAATCCATACTTAGTGATCCGTAATGAATGAATGGCGACAATCTGATATACACAAAACCCTAAAATCATGGCATGGTCAGACGACAGGGAAAAGATGATGAACAGGATTTGCATACTTGGCGGAACCGGCTTTGTTGGCCAATGGCTAGTTGCGACTTTGAGCAAACGGGGATACCCATGCAGACTGCTATGCCGACACCCACATCGCCATGCAGGACTAAAGGTTCACCCCAACATCGAACTGGTCAAGGCTTCACAATTCGACTCCCCCACCCTGCAAAAGCACTTCTCTGGATGTCAGACCATTATTAACCTGATTGGCGTGCTCAACGAATCGAGTAAACTGACTTTCAGGAGTATTCATATCGATCTGGTTGACCATGTCGTGGAGGCAGCCATCAAGAGCGGAGCCACCCGGCTACTACACATGAGCGCCTTACATGCTGATGCAGGAAAGGGATCGAGCGAATATCTACGCAGTAAGGGGGAGGGAGAAAACAGGGCCCACACCCACGGCAGTTCTGCCCTGAAGGTTACCAGCTTCCGGCCTTCAGTGATTTTTGGGCCAGATGACTCATTTTTCAATAGATTCGCAGCCTTACTGAGGCTTTCACCTTGGATTTTTCCTCTGGCCTCACCTCATAGCCGTTTCGCTCCGGTCTATGTTGGCGATGTAGCTGAAGCTTTCACGCGCACAATTGAAAATCCTGATACCACGGGCGCCCACTACGACCTGTGCGGCCCTGAAGTCTATACACTGAAAGAGCTGGTCGAGTATACCGCCAACCAGTTAGGTCTCCGCCGCATAGTCCTGCCACTGAATCCAACGCTTTCACAATTACAAGCAATCGTACTTGGAAAATTGCCAGGCAAACCCTTCACGATGGACAACTATCAATCCTTGCAGACCGACAGTATCTGCAGCAGGAATGGACTCATCGAGTTGGGTGTAGCGCCACAATCCATCCAAAGCCAGGTACCCTGCTATTTAGCCAAGCAGGGATATCGCAGCCGTTTCAACCGCTATCGCCAGGTTATTAAACCTAAAAAAATCAGTTGACCGCTCCATTCTAATAGCAGGTTCCTGATTTTGTAGAAAATAGCTTCGATGCACATGGTCACCTGTTGGGTGAATCACGCTACAGCATGCATTTTGCTCGATAACCTTAGCAAAATGCTTGATGACAAGCCTGGCTCCTACCTGAAAAGCAAAACCAGTCACTTTTACATAGCCATCAAAATATAGACCGAATAATTGCAATATTAGAAAAACTATATATACTGCTCTTTCAAATCATCGACTAGCAGTAATTACTGATGATCAAGCAGTACATATTTTTAACAATCCTACTAATCAGCAGCAGTTTGTCTGTGGCTGATCCCATACTCGCGACCACTAACCTGTCGGATATCTCTACGACAGCGCAAAAAAACCATACGCCAATCGTGGTGGTTTTTGAGTCTGAGACCTGTGGTTACTGTAGACGATTGAAGCAGGAGATCCTGCAGCCCCTCTCAGAGACAATCTCCCTGCAGCCTCCCGTGGTGATGGAGTTCGATATCTTTTCCGGTGGAAAAATCACTGATTTCAATGGCGACAAGATACGCAGTCGTCAATTCAAAGAGAGATATCATATCTTTGCAGTACCGACGCTGTTAATTCTCGACCATGAAGGAAATCCTCTGGCTGACCCGATTGTTGGTTATAATTCCCGAGAAGAGTATCAGGCGCTTCTTCGCTCATCACTTGATGCATCCTACGATGCGCTGAATTAAACCTGAACTCCATAGGTTAAAAATAACCCCTGAACGAGACAGCCAATGTCGCCTCAAGCTTTAGCGTCCCTGCTAGTAGCCGGACTTATAAATCTACTGCTTGTCTGCTCAGTCAATGCGGATCAAAACAGATTTCCTGTCGCCGATGACCTCTACAAACTTGGCGCGGAAGCTGAAAAAAGAGAACTGCCGATCCTGCTGCTGATATCCCAATACCATTGCGAATATTGCGAGCGGATGAAGCGTGAAGTTCTGCAGCCCATGCAAACCAACAAAGATTTTCAGAACCGGGTTCTGGTCGGGGAGTTGATGATCGATGCCGGTGAGAAGGTGGTCGATTTCCAGGGCAAGCAGGTTGAATCAGCTGCATTCTCTCAGCGATATGGGGTATTCGTAACCCCTACCCTACTCTTCCTGGACAATCAGGGTAGGGAGGCCGCAGAGCGCATTCTCGGTATCAACACCCTCGACTACCTGGTCTTCTATATCGAGGATGCGATTGAAAAGGCCACAAAAAAGAGCTTTGGGAAGTAATCTACCTGAAAAGATCTGATTATTTTCGGCTTCACTTCTCCGCGTGAGCATAGATAAGTCTGCTCGCTAATCCTGTAGATCTCCAATACCAGTTCCTGAACGATTACTGTTTGATCTCCGAATCAATAGAAGTGCAATGCTTGGTGCGGCCCTGCCGCACCATAAGGGCATAGATTCTCCAGAAATCCTCTAATTTGTCTCGTGAAAGTGAAACTCGCTCCAGGCATCACAACTCAACAATGAACCATACTCTGTTGACAATATCGGCCCTTTCTCAATTTTCAATCAGCCATAGTTTCAGTGAATCAGGTAATGGATACTCAGGAAATCTGAGACGGAACTGTTCAAGCTGTTGTTTTGCTGCCTGAAGCTGATTTGACTCAATCAACAACTCAATCTGATTCAACCAGGCCACAGGAGTAAGTTCGGCACCCGTTTCGCCGAACGCTTGCAATTCAGCCTCTCGCTTCTCATTTGAAGCTGTATCGAGTGAACGCCTCATCTTGGGGGTTAAAGCCTGGCGCCTGATGGTGGATGATGAATCGGCACCGGTTGCGCTCTCCTCGATAGAGTAAGGCAGGGCGGGTGCGCTCGCAGGAGCTGCCGGCACAGGTGCTTTTTTCAAATAGATATCCGCTTCAGGATAGCTATCCTGTTTTAGTATGGTTGGCGTTTTTAACTGCTGTGATGGTTCATATGGCAACTCTATCAAAGGCAATGACAATCCCACGCCCAACAGAACCAATGCTGCGGATGAGAGCGGAACAATCCAGCGATTGCGGCGCTTGGATGCAACCTTTCGAGCCTCACTCAAAATTGCTTGATCCAGCGCTTCAGAAGGTTGCTCTTTTCTGCTAGCCCGATAAAGTGTTGTGAGCTGAGAATCATCTGGCAATTTCTGTGATCTGTTCACAAACACTCCTCCAACAGATTTCGTAATTGCTTTAAGGCATAACGAAATCGGCTTTTGACTGTCTCTCTTCCAACGTCGATCATTGAAGCGATCTGCACCAGACTCAATCCGGCCTCCTCTTTCAAGAGAAAAACCTCACGCTGTTCGGCAGGCAGATCGGTCAGGTGCTGCTTCAAGCGGTCACTGCAATCCTCATCTACCATTTTATCCTCGAGTGTCTTGCCGGGATTTGCGACTTCCGCTAGCGCCTGATCATCTTTCACCAGGGTCAAATGGTGTCGGCGGTGACGATCGATAAGAAGATTGCGTGCTATACGAAAAATATAGGCCTTGAAAGCACCTTCCTGAAAGGGTTTGGTTGCAGTAATAATGCGTGACCAGAGATCCTGATAAATCTCTTCAGCATCCCCCCGCTCAGAACAGCTGCGTAGTAAAAACAGATATACCGTTTGACGATAACGCTGATAAAGCACCTCAAATGCACCATTATCGCCATTGCGAAAATGACGAAACAGCGCTTCATCACTCTGCTCTGAGCTACTCATGCATCGATATCCTCAAAACAAATAGATCTTATACAACTCAAAGTTTATACCTACCGATCATTTCCATACCGCAATTTTTAACCGCTTGCCCCACTATCCCCTCACCCGATCCAGAGTGAGGAAATAATAAGACACGTCAGCGGAGTGTAGAGATATTTATGATCTAGTTAGTATTCAGTGACAATGGAGAAGCTTCTAAGCTACCAGCCAGTCTGACCAGACGTATAAATTCACCCCGATAACCAAAACGATCCCCCCCTCGAGCTGCATTTGCAAGCTCTGCTGCATCTTCATAGTCAAAAGACTCAGTATAGCGACCTCCCCTGAGCAGCTGAGAAAAACCAGCCACCGCAGCACTGAAGCGGTAATCATCGCTGGTATTATCCAGACTCTGTTCCAATCCAGAGATCATAATCGGTTGCTCTATCAGATGTGACCGCTCTTGATCAGGTTGTTTATAACGCAATCTTAAAAAGGCAAGTTCCTCAGACGGAGGATTACCGCTGCTGGGGCTACCATAACGCAGAGGTGACAAACGCTGCCCCTCACTCTCAGTCAAGGCTATCTCATACAGTGCAGTTACCGTATGACCCGCGCCGATATCTCCGGCATCAACCTTGTCATTATTGAAATCCTCCCTCGACAATAACCGGTTCTCATAGCCGATCAACCGGTACTCAGCAACCCTGTCCGGGTTCCACTCGATCTCAATTTTCACATCCTTGGCGATAGTCTCGAGGGTGGCACTCAACTCCTCAACCAGGACTTTTCGTGCTTCATTTATATTATCTATATAGGCGTAGTTGCCATTCCCCTTATCGGCCAACTGCTCCATCAGATGGTCATTATAGTTCCCCTGACCGAAGCCCATCGTAGTCAATGAGATACCTCGCTGGCGCTGAGCTTCAATCAGCTCAATCAAGCGTCTGTGATCGACCGTTCCCACATTGAAGTCACCATCAGTAGCTAAGATAACCCGGTTAATACCCTCTGCGATACGCCCCTGTTCTGCCATCTCGTAGGCGAGCTTGATTCCCGCTGAACCATGGGTCGAACCACCTGCATCAAGCTGTTCCAGTGCGCTGATGATCTTTCCCTGTTGATCACCGGCCGTAGGCTCCAATACCACCCCCGAAGCGCCGGCATAGACAACCAGTGAGACCCGATCATTTTTGTTCAGCTGCTTAAGCAGTAATCTAAACGCAGATTTAAGCAACGGCAGTTTACTCTGATCACTCATTGATCCTGAGACATCGATTAAGAAGACCAGATTAGCAGCCGGACGTTCAGCTGCCGACATCGAGATCCCCTGGATACCCACATGTACCAGCCTCGTTTTAGTGTTCCAGGGCGTAGGGCCCAATTCAGTGGTTAGAGAGAATGGGTGTGTATTCGGTGCTGGATTTGGGTATTGATAGTTGAAGTAGTTGATCAACTCTTCAGCTCGAACAAGATCCTTGGGCGGCATTTGACCCTGATTGAGAAACCGCCGTACTAGGGCGTAAGCCCCACTATCCACATCGACACTAAAAGTAGAGACGGGTGACTGAGCCACTGAGTGGACGCCATTTTCCGTCAGCTCACCATACCTTTCCCGATCGATCCCTGCTGAAGGTTGCCGAATTGCGCCTCTAGCAAACATATTTTGATGTTCCTTTGCTTTTGAAGCCGCTGGATAGGTTATCGATGACTGAGCATCCGCTTCAGCTGAATAGAGGATTCGTTGTTGTTGAGGTGATGGCCTCTGCACCACCCTCCGTTTCTGAATTTCAGCCTCCAGTAGAACACCAGAATCTGTTTGGGACTGTTTATGTGCTTCTTGCGAAGACCCGCAGGCAGCCAATCCCCCTGTCAGGATGATCACAGAGAGTGTGATTATCTGTTTATGTAACTTCATTACCTTCTCCCGATTGGTCTGATTTTCACAGCAGACGCTGATGAAAAATTGTTAGTGTCATTAGGGAAAACGCAGATGGCATGGAAGTGGGGTTAAATGGGTTGAAATTAATAACAAACTCGAACAGTACGCCTTTTGAATTCCCGGTTCGACAAGAGCGAGAAGCGCAGGAAAAACAGAATATCAAAAGGCGCACTGTCCAGGTTTAAGGTAGGGTGGGGCCACGCCCCACCAATAGCCATGCTAAAACGTAGGGTGCGATCCTACCGCACATTTTTATGATTATGTATCAGAATCCATTTTCCTCCTTTCCACGCAGAGAGACTGTGAAAGCATTCATCCTCTTTCCCACGCTGGATCGTGGGAAAGAGTAAAAGTGATGTTCAAGGCTAGAAACGCGATCCAGATGCTCTTCTAATATTCTACGAACTGGGACGGTTCTATATCTATGATGCCTAAGTCGACCCTTAGAGCCCTGGTTACGTTTTTTCAGTAACCGGAACAACAATGGCGCGCTCTTCTTTGTCTGCTGCTTCTACAAAACACTCACGCCACTAGATGGTTGGATATAGATGTTGACCATCTTGGCTAAAATGTGTCACATGGAAGTTAAAACTGAATGATTGGTTTTATTACTTGAGTCTCCGACAGTATTAAAATATCTTGGTAGTCTGGATGTGTGATATGTCATGTATTCTGAGCTTATACAAAACTCTACAGCTTATTCAGTCGCTATTGCGCTTTTTACGTTGAAAGCTGGAATTATCTATAAAAGGAAAAATAATGAATATAGTCAGAGATGATGAAACATATGATTCGAATCAAGTGGTAATGCTAAAAAACATAGTTGCCAGTTTTAAACGCATACTTGAACTAAATGGTGTCGATGAGGAGATGATATATAGTATCTCTAGTGATCTGGCATTTGATGTATGTTCGATAATTGATGGCAGCACAGTCATGGGTAATGAAAGAGCCCCGGTTATACCATTTTTAACTTTCTGTAAAAACGAAGAAGAAAAAGAGACGCTTATAATTAATGACAACGGATCATACATGCATGAAATGACTCATGATATGATCGATAAAATATTCGAAATTGACTAGTAATTACATTATTAGACGCTGCGGCTGATCAGGTAACATATCCTGTCGCTTGTCCTCGTTCCCAGGAGATTATGCCGCGATGGGATTTTCTAGCTACGTATTCAAGATTTGTACCTACCCATCCAGAACGACCGCTACAACTATCTTCCTTTTTCGCTACCCTTGTTATCAGATCATTAAGACAGCGCATAAACCAACCGATTGACATCAGTTGGTGGGTTAGCTAGAAATGTACAAAAAAATTAATGAGTTGGCAACTACAACAGGATTGGTTATAGAAGGCACTAGTGCTACAACAACTATCTACTCTGCAGCTAAGTAATGCTTAACAACATGTTTGGTCTGGATTCATTTTATCTTTTTATTGCCTTGCTGTGCCTCTGGGTAATTTTGTCAATCCTGGGAAAATATCATCTAATATTAAACAGGGGAAAGTTGTGGTTTGGAGCTATAATTGTATCAATCATAGGCGCAGCAATCCCTCTTATTTTGATTAGTGAAGGTATTGTTAGTAGTAAACCAGGAAATATTATTATTTCTGGATTTTCAGCTTTTTTTATTGCAATACTTGCAGGAAGACTTGCTAATAAAAAATAACCTGAATCCTTGACTTCAAAAGCAATTAAAAGACCTGAGATACCAGGACAGCAGTCAAGTAAAGATTTGGGACATCATTAACTTCGGTGATACTTAAAGCTATGGAGTACTATCCAGCATGGTGCGGCAGGGCCGCACCCTACTTCACTTTGTCTATAACTGTGCGTAACCCTGTAAAAGGATGTCTATCCTGAGAGTCTGATCTACCAAAAGCTTAACGATTACGATTTGATAAGTGCAAGGTGTAGGGTGCCGGCTCTGCCGCACCATCACGATCTGTAGATCCAAGCTGTCAGTTTAGCTGCTCATCAGGTGGTTTCGTTACAGTTGGATATGGTGCAGCATTGCCACACCCAACAATTGAAATTCACAAACGCTCACACATGTCCCGCATGGCAAAGCCCTGCATACTGAGCTGCAGATCCTTCAAAAGCCCCAGTACTTTAAAACGCTCTCCCATCTCCGAAGGGAGGGTAAGACGCTTTACGCCTTGCATCAAGGCCATATGACGAACCACATCTTCAGGATCAGAGTCAGCCAATAGGGTATCGAGTCCGTTGGCAATCAGAAAATGAGCCTGGGTGGTATAACCACCCAATCTAAAACCCGACTCAAGTGCAACCTTCGCAGCTGATGTAAAATCGACCTGACAGGTAATATCCTGAATACCCACCCAGCGAAATGGATCGCTGTGGGCACGGTGGCGATAGTGGCACATCAGAGTCCCTTCATTACGTTGAGGATGATAATACTCTGCGCAGCTGTAGCCATAGTCGATCAATAAAACAGCACCTCGCCTGATAGCTTGTGATAGTGACTTCAACCAAGCCGCCTGTCGAAGATTGATCTCCGAAATATAGCCTGATTCGAATCGCCCAATATTGCCTTGTAACTGATCCACTGCTTCAGTGAGACCTGGTGTGATCGGAGTTTTAAAGCAAGCCTTTAAATTCTCCCCATCAAATTCAACAAAACACTCCTCAACTTGCCCATCCACAACTCGAAAGCGGCTGACTGGCATGGCATCCAGGAGTTCATTCGCCACCACACATCCAGAGAAATTCTGGGGCATGGCATCCAGCCAGATGACCCGTTCAATTAAATCTGGCACCCGCTCTCTCAGTAGTTCTTTTTGACGTCCTTGCAGCTCTGGGCTGACTTCCAGAATGAGATAGCGGGAGGGCAGCCGTTCTAGTGCTGCCAATTCAGTCAGCATATCCGCCGCCAGTACGCCAGAACCTGCACCAAACTCCAGTATTTCGCCATCAGGCATTGCCGGCAACAGTTGGGCAATCTGTCTTGCCAGACACTGAGCGAAGAGAGAGGAGACTTCAGGTGCAGTAATAAAATCACCCTGGTCACCGAATTTTCGACTCCCAGCAACATAATAGCCAAGGCCCGGCGCATAGAGGGCCATTTCCATGAACTGATCAAAAGGGATGGCGCCACCTGATTGATCGATAGCGCGCAGAATTTGACGCATCAATCGTTCGCTTACCACTTGTGCTTTGGCATCCGGCATCGGCAAGGTTGCCCGGGAATTGGCTGATTGGGCTGTGAGACAGTCCGGCATAGTACAGAAACCTTTTTGAATCCGTTAGAGTAGACACTACCATTCAACCACGGAGTCCCTCGATGACGCAAAACCGTTCCAGTCTGTCAGGTCAAACTGCCTTGATTACAGGAGCAGCACACCGGATAGGAGCAGCCATCGCCACCGAGTTACACAATCAGGGGATGGATATACTGCTCCACTACAGAAGTTCGAAAACAGCGGCTGAAAACCTTAAACAGCAGCTGGAGCAACAGCGTCCGGACTCGGTCAGTCTGCTGCAGGCCGACTTGAACGATACTACTCAGTTATCGGCTCTGATTGATCAGGCTGAGCAGAGCTATCAGCGCCTCGACCTATTGGTTAACAACGCTTCCAGCTTCTATCCCACTCCGATGGAGAAGGCTACAGAGGCCCATTGGGAAGATCTGATGGGCAGCAACTTAAAGGCCCCTTTCTTTCTCTCTCAAGCGGCTGCACCTCTACTGCGCGAGCATAAGGGGTCAATTGTCAATCTGGTGGATATTCATGCCCTGCGACCACTTAAATCCCATCCAATCTACTCTATTGCCAAGGCAGGCAATGCTATGCTTATAAAGACGCTGGCGCGTGAACTGGGACCGGAAATCAGGGTCAATGGTATTGCACCAGGGGCCATTCTCTGGCCGGAACAGGGGTTGAGCGATGAAGAGCGCCAAACGATACTTGATCGTACTGCCCTGAAACGTCCAGGCAGTGAAGCGGATATTGTCAGCACTCTTCTGTTCTTACATCGCGATGCACCTTACATCACAGGACAGATCATCCCGGTTGATGGTGGTAGAACACTGCAACAATAAGAAATTGGAAACTCTAAGATGAATGAAACAATCTCGGGACTGAATTTCAGACAAAGTGTCGATCATATGGTGGATAGGGCGCTCTCCTATATGGATCTCGATCCCGGCATCGCCAACGCTATTAAGAGCTGTACTTCTGTTCTACAGGTCAGTTTCCCGGTGGAGATTCGAGGCAAAGTTGAAGTTTTCACTGGCTGGCGTGCGGTCCACAGTATCCATCGCCTGCCTGCCAAAGGTGGGCTGAGATATTCAGTATCGGTTGATCAGCAGGAGGTAGAAGCCCTGGCTGCCTTGATGACTTATAAGTGCGCCATCGTCGATGTACCCTTCGGCGGATCAAAAGGTGGCTTATACATTAACCCAAAAGATTACAGCCGGGATGAGTTAAAAGTCATCACCCGCCGTTTCGCCCGGGAGTTGGCCAGCGCAGGTTTTCTCAGCCCCGCTACCAATGTTCCTGCTCCTGATATGGGCACAGGGCAGCGAGAGATGGCCTGGATCGCTGATACCTATAAACATCTGAATCCCGAGGATATCAATGCCCTCGCCTGCGTCACTGGAAAGCCTGTGGCTCACGGTGGAGTCAATGGACGCACCGAGGCAACCGGACGCGGCGTACAGTACTCACTGCAAGAGTTTTTCCGTCATAAGGAAGAGCTACGTGCTTGTGGTCTTGAGGGCGAACTGGAAGGGAAACGCATCATCATCCAAGGTTTAGGTAATGTTGGATACCATGCTGCAAAATTTCTTACCGAAGAGGATGGGGCCAAGATCATCGGCATCATTGTACGTGATGGCGCCATCGTCAATCCGGAGGGCATTCATGTTGAAGAGGCCTACTACCACCGCTGCGCCCATGGTGGTCTTAAGGGATTTGCTGGCGGTGAGTTTATAGAGGATGGTGCTTCGATACTCGAATATGATTGCGACATACTGATTCCTGCTGCTATTGAGTCTGCAATAACAGAAAGCAATGCGCCCAAGATACAGGCCAAACTAATTGCTGAAGCAGCAAACGGACCAGTAACTTTCGAGGCTGATCGAATCCTGCGAAACCGTGGCATTACCATTCTTCCCGACGCCTATGTGAATGCCGGTGGTGTGGTAGTCTCCTATTTTGAGTGGATACGCAATCTCAGCCATATGCGCTTCGGACGTATCGAACGACGGTTGGATGAATCCCGTGGCCGCCACATCGTCGCAGCACTTGAGCACGCCAGTGGCCAGAGTGTGCCTGATTGGATCAGCACCAGACTCTCAAAGGGTGCAGATGAGCTTGACCTGGTACGCTCCGGTCTTGACGACAGCATGCGTCTTGCGCTGCAAGAGATCATAGATGTTCGCAAGCGAATGCCTGAAATTGAAGACTATCGTACTGCTGCTTACATCATCGCATTACAAAAACTTGCCCGTTCCTATTTAGATATCGGTGTTTGATTGTAGCAACCTTCAAGTTTCATAGCAGATTGCTGTTTTAGTGGACTCAATCGCTTTACAAGCGAGTAATTTTATATAAGAATTTACTTCCTGCAGCGATAGCAAAGTAGTTTTTCAAGTTATCGTCCGATTGATCATTCTGATACACCCTCAGGGAACGACAAATTGAACATGGATACGCTTTGCAAACAAAATTGTATATTTCGCGTTGTGAAAAACAGTATCGCACGCGCCACCTTGATTTCACTCAATACGACTACGTCTTGTTATTAATCATTTCTGTGATTTGACTGTGTCAGTGCCGGATAGTCGTATTACTCTAATAATAACTTTGAGTGAATAACTGACCGGTCATGATAGAACAGCATCGGAATGCTTGATCCAAAATAATATAAAAACTTAAAGCTTTCCTGAAGATGCATGTTCTAAATTCACAGCAGTGCAATTAATAAAAAACACATATGGAAATAACCTAAAGAGGAACTTAAACATGGCATTAATGCAATGGGTAGACGAGAAATACAGCACAAAAGTTGACATATGCGATAACCAGCACAAGGAACTGTTTAATCGTGTCAACGCGTTGAATGATGCGGTTTCTTCAGGCGCCCGCCCGGATGTAGGCACGCGCCTGGATAGTCTTATCGATTATGTTGTAGAGCATTTTGAATCAGAAGAACGTTTGATGGAGGAGCGAGGCTATAAAGGGCTCGATGCTCACCGCCAGGAACACAGTCAACTGGTGCAGACCTGCGCCGATCTTCAAAAGAAGTTCCATGCCGGTGAAGCGGATATCGAAGACGGCACTATGGTGTTTATAAAAAATTGGCTGGATCACCATATTCCAGTTATCGATAGAGGCTACAGTTCAGCGCTTAGTAGCTAGAAAACCACAGCATACGATAAGGTGAATTGGGCTGCATCAAAACATAACATAATGCTCGGACTCTGATCTGCTCTCCCACACGGATTTCAGTAGCAGAGTACGCAGTCCCAGATAGATCATCTATTCATCGTCTTGATACCCCGGGTGTCCCCCCACCTCGGGGTATTTTTTTATCTTCCCCGTCAATTCAAGAGAAACAGATTCAACGGATGATTAGTATCTGGGAACACTGCTTCCCTTTTAACTTCGATCATTCTCATGTTTCCGGCTGTACCCCTACTCCCCTCTCCCCTCGCGGGAGAGGGGCTGGGGGAGAGGGGGGTTCATCAACACTATTTTCTTGATCATTACTCTGCACAACAATGATTGATCGGATCGTACTGTATACGCTGTAGTTTCTATAAGCGCATAGCGCACACCCTCTCCCCAACCCCTCTCCCGTCAAGGGCGAGGGGCTTTTTTGAGTAGTCGT
>NZ_JBSYOO010000030.1:0-33843 GCF_058244675.1 Candidatus Thiodiazotropha sp. AKIB8
TTAGTGAGTAAGCGGGCATCTGGATCTATCGTCGAACATTGTGTTTCGCCGGTTTCCTCCAGCCCCCTCAGCATGGCCTGTGCCTCTGCTTGCCGGGCTTTCAATTTCTCCAGCTTTTCTGATAAACCTTCTGCTTCTGATAAGCTGCCCATGCCATGTGCCTGATCATCCTGATCGCTTTGATCAAGCGTGCCCAGGTATTGCTCAATATCCCGCTCAATCTTCGCCAGAACATTTTTTAGCTTTGATTGGGTGTAGATGCCTGCTTTACTGGCATTGGCATGGAAGAAACTGCCGTCGATAGCTACCAGCTCACCTCCGAAGAGTTTTAGGTCTTTGCACAGTAGAATAAAGTCTTTATTAATCTGCTTGATCGCTTTCGCATTGTCTTTGCGGAAGTTAGCGATGGTCTTGTAGGTGGGTCTTAAACCCTCTATCAGCCATATGACTTCCAGATTCCGATGAGCCTCTTTCTCAAGCCGACGACTACTACGTACCTGGTTGAGATAGCCATAGAGGTAGAGTTTCAGTAAAGCTGCGGGTGAATAAGCCGGTTGCCCTGCTGTCAGGTCACCAGCGGCATGTTGGAAATCGAATGACTCGAGTTTTAGACTCTCAACATAGGCATCTACCGCTCGGATAGGATTTTCGGCGGAGACGTAATCCTCTACGCTAGGCGGTAGTAAGGAGGGCTAATCACGATTGATCACTTTTTTGTAGCGGCGGTTCGTCATCGGTTTGAGCAAGTAACTGTAGATCACCTCATTTTACCAGAAAGAGGCTGAATACTTTCACAGTCTCAGAGCGTGGGAGCGAGGGCACTCCTATGCCACGCCAACTGACCCGCTATGGTGCTTGGAAAAACCAGCAGGCCTGAGGCTCGCTGCACTCAAACAGTCAGCCCCAGCAGGCGTGTTTGACTAAATGATATTTATGATTTGATTGAATAGCCACCTGCAACACCCAGACATGACCATATCAAGATTTAGGCGCATTCGCTGAGGATTGCCTTAGTCTGCCAAGCAGGTAGGTTTCAGAATAATGTGAAGATAAATTGAACAGCAATCATCCTTGGCCTCAGTCGATCTCCACGACCCTGGTAATCAGGTTGTTTCTGCGTCTGTCAGATTTGCGTCGTTCATCTTCCTGATGAAGGCCGTCACGCATTGTCCGTCTATCCCTATTGGTAAATCTACGATGATAGCGATGGGGTCTTAGATAGAGGCCATTCACTGTCTTGCCGTCAAGATTCTCGATAATGGTATCGGTGATTGAAGTTGGGTTTACTTGAACAATCGCATGATACTCAAAGGTGTCTTGTTGAAGATCCTTTATTCTGATGATTTTTGAACGTTTAATATTTGGCTTTTTTAATAGTCCGAAAGGCGACCAACCATTACGAGCGCCCTTGATAGTAACCTTTTGCACCTCTTTCAGAGTCACATTTCTGGGTAGATGCTTATAGAAAATCCACATGTCAGCCTCCAAGCTTTATTTAAAAATACAGGCTTCATCCAGTGAAAATAATACCCGATCCCTTGGTAGCTGTATCTCTATGGTGATTGTATAAGCACACATCGGCGTTGCTACATTGCAATCACTAAAAAATTCGATTTAAAGCGCCTTACTCAAATGGGTTGAATCAACTGTCTCCAGGTGATTCGAAGTAAGGCTGGTATTGATTAGTCGACCCAATAAAAAATGTCATGAAAGTTTTGGTAAATTGGGTCTGCTTTACCTGAAGATCCATTGGTTAATCGCTATCTGACCTCTGAATAGTTTCAGCTCTGGTTAGAAAAGCTATACAAAAGTAGCTTAATGGCAGATCCTTTCACAATATCTGAACGTTTATTTCCGTTACCCAAGGGGTGCAGAATTAATCGAAAGCGTCTGAAAGTACTTATGAATTTATTTGATACTGTTTCGTTTCCATATCATGCCTTGCGTACCACTTTCATTATATTGTACATAAAGTTAGCTGAAAACCACTGCATAAGTATAGTCAAACAACGCCATGATTTGTAAACCATTGTAACCAGCGAAATATGTCATGTATGTGTCTATATCCACAAATCTACTATGGTAATAATAACTGGTGCTTTAAGTTGACAGGTGGTTCAGATGACAGCCAATTCATTACCAATGGGCAGTAATGAGTTATGATTTTAAGGTGATTTGCTTACTTGTAGTGATGGGAATAGAGCTGCCATGAGATTTAGTTTTCTGTTAATAATTCTATGTGGGTCGCTTCCACTCTCTAGTCTCTACGCAGTTGAGAATGTGGTGATGGCCAAGATGGCAGTACAGAGGGGAATCCAGTCAGGCTTCACCCGTGCGCATTCCAGATTGGTTCTCTCCGCTGAACAGGCTGGGCGTGTGGTCACGGTAAACGGGGATGTCGGTGACACTATAAGCAAGGGGAGGGCTTTTGCCTGCTTGGATGATACCTATCTGGATCTTGATCTGAGGGCCAATCGCGCTGAGCAGGAAGCTCTAAATGTCGATAGGGCCTATTATCGCAAGGAAGTTGTCCGCTATAGTAAATTGGTAAAGAAAAACAGCTCTTCTGAAAGTCAGCTGGATAGCGCTCAGCGAAATTTGGATAGGAGTGAAACCCAACTCAACTCCCTCTCAATCGCAGCAGACATTTTATTGGAACGCAAACAAAGACTTTGCATCATTGCACCAACTGGCTGGCGGGTGATAAACCGATTCGTTGAACCTGGTCAATGGATTAACGCTGGTGAAGCGGTAGTTGAGGTCGGTGACTACAGTCGACTTGTAGCGCCATTTGCTGCCAGCATGACGGAGTATCAGGCGCTATTGGCGCAACAGAAAACAGGTCTCAAAGTAGTTCTGCCAGATTTGAAGATTGAGATACCCGCAAGATTGATCCGAGTATCCCCCGCTTTTGACAAACAGTCACGCAAGATCCATTTCGAACTGGAAATCTCTAAAGGGTTGCCCTCATACCGGGGCGGATTACGTGTTGAACTCGCACTAAATATTCCAACCCGTTCCGGGGCTGTTTTGGTGCCCGAGCGTGCACTACAGCAGCGCTACGAACAATATTGGCTTAAGCGACCGGATGGCAGCGAAATTTCTGTCGTCTATCTTGGTCGCTCAAATGGTCCGGATGAGGGTTGGGTACGCGTTACCTCGCCTGAAATAAAGCCAGGGGACAAGTTTCAGGTGAGTAGCGAGTAACCCATGCGTGATCTTGTCGCATTCTCACTGAAACAGCGGGTTTTTTACAACCTGATGTTTGTGGTGTTGATTGTGGTGGGATTTATCTCCCTGTTCGCACTGCCAGCAGAGCGATATCCCAACTTTGGTTTCGGTGAAGTGATTATCTCCACCGTCTATCCCGGTGCCTCTCCTGTTGAAGTGGAGAGTCTGGTCACCCGTAAGATAGAAGATGCACTGGAAAAAGTTGATGACGTAGAGTGGATCAATTCCACATCCTTTAGCGGACGTTCCAACGTCCGACTCAAATTTATTGATGATTCTGATTACGACAGCCTCTTCAATGAGGTTCGCTTCGAAGTCTTGAATATCATCAGTGAACTGCCGGATGGTGTCGATCCGCCACAGCTACTGAATGCAAAGGTGCAGGATTGGTTGCCGGTGATTTCAGTCAACCTGTTGGGTGATCAGAGTAATCGAGCACTCTCCTTGATGGGGGAGGAGCTGAAGACACGGATTCTGAAGATTCCTGATGTGCAGCAGGTAGAGTTTTCCGGCAGGCAGACACAAGAGTTTCATCTCTATCTCGATGCCCATAAATTGCGTGAGTTCGGTATCAGCTTTGACATGGTTGCCCAGGCATTGACTGGGGCCAACCAAACTATTCCCTCTGGAAAATACACCAACCAGAGCGGTGAGTTTCTGGTCAAGATGGATGAACGCTTTTACAGCCTGGAGCAAGTTCAATCCACGGTTGTTCGCCGAGATGCTGACGGAAGCTTTCTCTATGTTGCAGACCTGGTGACCCGAATGGGAATGGATTCCCGGGATCCAATCGTGATCGCTTCTGTAAATGGTCAACCCTCTTTAGGTTTGAAGGTCATCAAGTCTGATCAGGGCAATGCCATGTCTATTCGGGATGAGGTATTTGCAATCGTCGAGGAGTTTCGCCCCATACTCAAGGCCCAGGGTGTCGAATTGGTCCTGACCCAGGACTCGACCATCTATATCAAGGATGGCTTAAGCACCCTGGGAATGAATATGTTGGTGGGTATCTTCCTGGTCTCGCTGATCATCTGGTATTTCATGGGGATTCGCAATGCAGGGCTGGTCACCATAGGGATTCCTTTCTCATTCATGATCACGATGTTGATTATGTATCTGACCGGTAACAGCCTGAATGAGATCACCCTGTTCTCCTTCGTTCTGGTCACCGGCATAGTGGTGGATGACGCTATTGTGGTGACTGAGAATATCTACCGGCATGTACAGGAAGGTAAGCCGCTAAGGGATGCGATTATCAGTGGTACAACCGAAGTCGCGCTACCTGTGATCTCCGCCACCATGACCACTGTGGCCGCGTTTCTGCCAATGCTGATCATGACCGGATCCACCGGGCAGTTTTTTGCCCTGGTTCCGAAAGCAGTGACATTCGCCATTGTTGCTTCGTTAATCGAATGCCTGCTGATATTGCCTATCCACTATCTCGATTTTGGGCCACGTGCCCAAAATGCAGTGAAACTGTTGCAGCGGGACAATCTGATGATGCGGCTGGCACGCCGTTTTACCGACTGGTTGTTGAATCTGACCATGCAATATCGGGCACTATCGGTGATCGCTGTGACTTTGTTGTTTGTCGTTTCGGTTGTGATAATCAGCCTTTCAGCCAGTGGCAAAGTACCTCTGGTGCGGATTCAGTTTTTTCCGGATGACTACAAGATCTACTATGTCGACGTGGTAGGGCCAAGTAATATTTCAATCGATGAAGTCAACCAGCGGGTGAAACAGATTGCAGAGACGGTTATGGAGGATGGGCCGGGTATGGCCAGTGCCGCGTCTGGACTTGCCGGGATGTATTTCAATGAAGACTATGAACCGATTTATGGTAATAACCATGGTTCAGTGATCGTCACCATGCCAAGTGTCAGTCAGCAGACCTTCGATGACCCTCTGGAACACTTGCAACGTATGCGCGAAAAACTTAAGCCGATCTATGAAACAGATGGCTATGAACTCCATGTGCATCCCCAAAATGATGGCCCACCCAGCGGTAAGGATATCAATGTACGGGTAGTAGGGGCGAATGTGGAGATGGTATCAGCGCTGGCCAGAGTGCTTTTGGATTATATGCGGCAGTCGTCAGATATCGGCCCTAATTTAATCGATTTAAATGATGACAGGGGTGTCCCGAAGCGGGTTTTTCGTCTTCAGGTTGATCAACAAAGGGTAGCGGAGTTTGATCTCGATAACAGTCAGGTAGCGCAGCTGGCGGCCAGTGTGCTGGATGGACGCTATGTGGGGAAATATCGTCATATCGATGAAGAGGTCGACATCAAACTGCGCATCGATCCCGGTCTATTGAATGAGCCTGAGAATGTACTCTACATCCCGGTAATCGAAGATGCAGACCGGCCTGTCTACCTCAGCGATCTTGTGCGGATCAGGGCATACAATGAATCGGGTGAGATCAAGCGCTACCAGGGACAGAGGGCCATCAGTCTCAAGGCGGATATCCGTGAAGGTTCGCCAACATCAACTCCAGCGGTGGTGAATGCAGTTAAAACCTACTATGAGACGATCCGTGATGACTATCCAGGGGCCAGCGTGACTTTTGGTGGTGAGCACGAAGATACCCAGCGCTCCTTTCAGTCACTGGCCTATGCATTCATTATTGCTGTGTTGGTGATGTATGTAATTCTGGCGACTCAATTTCAGTCTTACCTTCAGCCGTTGATCATTCTCTCTGCGATTGTATTTGCGCTGATTGGTGTGGTGTTCGGAAAGCTGATTACGCAATCCCTGTTTACAGTAAACAGTTTTATCGCGGTGATTGGTGTGGCAGGTGTTGTGGTGAATGACGCTCTGGTGTTAATCGATTTTATCAATAAACGTTATCGCAGTGGTATGACACGACGGCAAGCGATTATCGAAGGGGTTCATATCCGCCTTCGTCCCATATTGTTGACCACCCTTACCACTAGCCTCGGTTTGCTGCCAATGGCGATAGGTTTCCCCAGTTATTCGCTGGTGTGGGGCACTATGGCATCGACCTTTGTTACCGGCTTGGCTGCTGCTACGGCTTTGACGCTGTTCATCATTCCCGTGTTGTGGGATCTGCTGCAGGGCCTGCAGGAATGGATGCAGAGACGCAGGGGGGATAATATCGGAAGTGCTGGATAAGATTACTCTGTTGTTTTATTCAGAGTTTTCACGAGTCGATCGATCTGTATCACCAATAAATTGTGTTAGCCTGGCAGTTTACAGCGTGCTACCTTCTGCCCCTATCATGAAACTACTAGCCATAGAGACCGCTACTGAGGCCTGTTCCGCCGCACTTCTCATCGATGATGAGGTGGAACTGCGCTATGAGATTAAACCGAGAGGACACAGTGAGTTAATTCTCGGCATGATGGATGAGTTGCTGGCTGAGGCAGAATTAACGCCCAAGCAGCTGGATGCGATGGCATTTGGTCGTGGCCCAGGTTCATTTACAGGGGTTCGTATTGCAACAGGGGTAATACAAGGCGCTGCCTTTGCTGCAGATCTGCCGGTGGTTCCAGTCTCTACCCTGGCTGCATTGGCACAACGTGCCTACAGGGACAAGGGTGAACCAAATCTGCTGGCTGCATTTGATGCCCGAATGGGGGAGTTGTATTGGGGTGTTTACCGCGTTGGTGAAAACGAATTGGTGAAGCCACTGTTCCCAGAGCAGGTTGCAACAGCAGATCTGGTGCGGCTGCCCCTGGATCAGGAGTGGTATGGCGCTGGATCCGGTTGGGGAGTCTACGGTGCTCAGCTAGGGGAACGATTGGGACAATCCCTGCTCGGTTATAAATCGGAAATCTACTGTAGTGCTATGGATGTAGCCAGACTGGCGGCTGCTGATTTTAGTGAAGGTTTGGCACTACCTGCCGAACAGGCACTACCGGTCTATCTTCGTAATGAAGTGGCACACAAAAAGAGATAATCTCAGTCGAGGCTGTGGTAAAAAAGAGAGCTGAGTTTATACGTTACGCCACACTAGTATGACGTACCACACTAGAAACCAATTCCGATTCCGATACCACCATAACTGCTGCCTCCGCTGCTGGCGCCAAATCCGAAGTGAATTCTCGGTTTGGCCCGGGCTCGGGCTTCACGCTCCTTTGGCCAGAGCGCCAACTGATCACAAATCAGGACTGGAAAGCTGTATTCGGCCTCACCTACCAGCCCGGATCGAACCTCTGAGAATTGGCCAGTGGCTGTGACAAGTCGCCCGGAAGCATAATCACCACTTTCCAGATAGCCTGACTGTCTGGCAATAAATCGACCGATTGATGCGCTGCTGGTAGTGGGCTTTCCCTTATCATCGAGTGGGTAAGCCAATATCTCCACCTCACTGACCTGATTCAGGTTCTTGGTGGCAATAATAATCCCACCCCACTGAATATCATGCTCTGGAACGGGAGCCCCTTCAGCAGCCTCTTTTGGGAGCAGGCTTCGATCCGCAGTGACAATCACCGGACTACTGCTGCAGCCCCAAAGAGTAAATAACAGCCCCAGGATCAGTAGACGAGCGGACATAATCAGCCACTACCAGTAGTAAGGGGTTCTGCGCCAGTAGGGGTAGAAAAAAGGGTCGTAGAAGGGGTCATAGTAGTAATGGGGATGGTTATAGACCTGCTGTTTGGCCCAAAGGTGAAAACTGTTTACTCTCACTAGGGGATAGGTGTAGGGAAACTCGCCGACAGGTTTCTCCACTACCCCGTCAACTTGACCGACTACGGTAATCAGGCGGTCTTTCGGAAAGTCCTGAGGTTCCAAAAAGCCATCAATGCGGGCCATGAAACGACCACGGCTTTTGCTGCTGGTAATGGGCTTACCCGATTTGCCCAAGCGCTGGGAGAGAATCTCAATGTGGGTTTCATCTGTCAGGTTCTCTACTGATATGATTTCACCGCCCCAACGAACCCGGGCTTCAGCAAACTGCTGCGGGGCCTGCTGAACCTCATCGACCCGGATATCACCATCGACAGGGGTGCGAATGATAAGGGGGATTTTTGATCCACAGCTGCCGATGAACAGGCTTCCGGCGATGATCAAGATTATACGTCTGATATTTCTGTTCATGCTTGCCATTACTTCCAGACTTACTAGTTCCAATACTATTGACTGCTGGGTCGACGGTTAATTCCTTTACTCAGAGGGTAGCGTTCACATCTTTGGTCATTCGACAATACGCTCTTTTTTGGCCTCTTCCTGATAATAGTAGTCATATTTCTGATGCATGTGGTTGGTGAAGCCCCAGGCTTCACTGTAGGAGAGACCACTGTTCTTCGGAATAATGACCTTCACGTAGAGGTTATTATGTCTCTCTTTTAGGGCAGCTAGGTTCTGTTCAAGCTTGCTTCGGGAGATGGATTTAAAGCGGCTATCCTTCGGGCCCTTATACTCTATGCGTGTGGTTTTTCCCTTTTTGGTATATCGCACTTCGACCAGGGTCTTACCCTTGGCTGTTCGTGCTGGTCGCAACAGTTTGTTGTACTGGATCTTGAGTTCAGAATAGTCCTGTTTCAAGTCTGTTATCTGGTCATCATGTTGTTGATTGAGGCTGAGGGCTTGCAGCAGCTCTTTCTCTTTGCTCGAGAGGGTGATCCGTAACTGCTCAAGATCCTGGCGTGTTGCGCTCTCTCTGGTATTTGCCTGCTCGAGGTCACTGCGGAGATCTTTAATGCTGAGATTGGCCTCGTTGACCTGATTTCTCAGCCGATCGCTCTCTTGACTGAGACGGGTGATCTGGGTATTGAGTAGGGTGCGTTCGTTACTGAGCGAGCTGACCTGGCTGTCGAGTTCATCCCGCTCACGGTTCAGTTGACTGATTTGAAAGCGTTGGCTTGAGATTGCTGCCTCCTGCTCCTCTGACCGTTCACTCAGCTGCATCAGTTGCATGCGCAGCATGGTCAGTTCATGTTCCCGTGCGATTAACCGCTCTTCGAGGGTCTCATTCTCCTCATCGGTGGAACGCACCAGCTCCATTGCCTGCTGTTCGGATTCCATGGTGGCTCGTAATTGACTCAGCAGCTCCATGTTACGCAGCAGCAGTATCACCATGGCAAGCATGAAAATCATCACGATTACAGTCATGATGTCTGTAAAAGAGGGCCAGAAACTGTCTTCGCCCTGTGCGCTCTGGTTATTGAGACGCAGATCGATGAAGCTATCGTCCATCTCGATCAATCATCCTCGTGCAGGCGGAAGCCGATTTTCAGAACATGTTTGATCTCAGACAGATCGTTGTGAATGGCTTCGTTTTTCTCCTCAACACTGTCCAGGGAGTCGAGCATCCGCTGTTCGATATTCTCGAAGGTCTCCTGAGACTTGCTCATCTGGTTGACCAGCTCCTGAAGTGAGCGTACCAGGCCGGTGAATTCGTAAAGGGCGCTGTCGGTCTGAACCTGAAATCTGGGAATCAACTCATTCACAGTGATCTGCTCAACAGCACTGATCAGATTGGTCTGAACATCACTGAGCTTGAGATGGAAATAGCCAAAGAACATGAAGCAGATGATTGCAGTGATGGTGGTGGAGAGTGCGGTGGACATGCCGTGTACCACCATCCCCATACCGCCGACATTGATTGATGTGGCGAGTAGGTCAGATGCGCCTATAAGGGCGATGGAGAGGGATACGATGGTGCCAAAAACACCGGTTAGAATGAGAATGTTGTTGATGAATTTGGGTAAGCTGTTACGGGTACTCTCACTAGCTACCAGAGTCGATGCCAGGGAGCCATGGTTAATTGGGCAATTAGCCTTGTGCAGCCCCTGCATGGTGCGGTAGCGGTTAGAGATAATCGCCCGCTTGTGGATGCGTTTCAGAGGATCGGCTTCACCCTCCCGCAGATTGCCCAGAAACCGGATCAGTGCATTCTCTTCTGAAGCGTAGTGCAGAAAAATTGCAATCATGCGTAAGATGCCGATTGAAAACAGACCGACAATAGCGCCATTGATGATCAATCCGGTACTGGTGAGTTGATCACGGAAATAGACATCATTGATGAACTCAAATTTCCACACCATGAGTGCCGCGATTATTGCGGACAGGAGAATCATCCGGATCAGAATGTTGCGACTGAAATTTCGACGCAGCTGTATGCTTCCCAAAGCTCTGCTCCCACCAAGATATGAAATAGATTACACAGTGTAACTCAGTAGCCGTGTTTCATGGAATAAATCCTGATACATTCTTAAGGGCACATCGATTAATTGCTTGTGCCCTTAAACACAGTTTCCGCAGTTGACCACTCTGTTCTGTTGCCAGGATGCGGATTCCAGGTTAAATCAAAAGAGCATCTGTTGCTCTAAGCACTATTCAAGAAGGTTGTTCAGATGCTGCATAACGATAAAACCACTGATGCCAGGCAAGCTTTGCTGCAGATCTATCAACGTGCTCTGACCAGGGTGGAAGGCAGGGCTGCAGTCGCTGCCTGGTTGCAGAAAAATCCGATTCAGACCGAGGTCAGAATGATCGCCATAGGCAAGGCAGCCCAGTCGATGGCATTCGGTGCTCATGACGCTCTGGGTGGCAGGATTCGTCAAGGCCTGGTGATTTCCAAATATGACCATCTGGATCATGAACTATGCCGTCTAAGTGGCTGGGAGTCGATAGAATCGGCTCATCCTGTACCTGATAGTGCCAGCCTGAAGGCTGGAGAGCGTCTGTTGAAGCTGTTGTCTGATGAGAGCGAGTTACCCCTGCTGATACTCATATCCGGTGGGGCTTCAAGTCTGGTGGAAGCGCCGATAGATGGTGTAGATCTGCCTTTTTTGGTGCGCGTCAATCAGTGGCTGCTGGGCAGTGGTCTGGATATCGTCTCCATGAACTGGGTACGCAAGGGACTTTCCCGTATCAAGGGGGGAGGGCTATTGAACTGGTTGAATGGTCGGGAAACCTATCTGCTGGCAGTTTCCGATGTGCCTGGTGATATCCCTTCGGCCATAGGCTCAGGGCTACTCAGCCCGGATGCGGATCTTCAACAAAGGATCTCCACCCTCGCATTGCCGGACTGGCTGCAGGAAAAACTGGCTTCAGGTGCACAACAGCGGGCACTGCAGGAACCGCTGCTTGAGCCGCCTCAATTGCACATTGTGGCCAATCTGGATGCAGCGAAAGCAGCCGCTGCAGAACAGGCAAAGATTTTAGGGTACGAAGTTAATGTGGAAACAGAGTTTTTGGAAGGGGATGCGGCCAGTACCGGGCGGAAGTTGGCCAGACAGATAGTCGAAAACCCTCCTGGCGTGACGATCTGGGGGGGTGAGACGACAGTGAACCTACCTGAGAACCCAGGTAGAGGAGGGCGCAATCAACATTTGGCACTGGCCGGGGCTGAGGTTTTGGCGGACTCCACAGCATGTCTGCTGCTCTCCATAGGAACCGATGGAACCGATGGACCTACGCAAGATGCCGGGGCACTGGTGGATGGGCAGACCATTTATCGTGCTCAAGCGGAGGGATTCGATGTCGGGAAGAGCCTGGCAGCGGCGGATTCCGGTCAACTGCTTGCTGCCAGTGGTGATCTCATTACCACTGGCCCTACCGGTACCAATGTTATGGATTTAGTGATTGGGTTAAAAGGATGAATCAAGAGCGATCACTCTATCTGGCTGCACGGGCCTGTCTGCTGTGCGAGTCGGTGGATGAGAAAATGGCAATGACTGAAGAGATCGCCAAAGCCTGGGCCGAGGGTGAGCTGACGCTTTCCGTTTGGACAGATGCTGATGCAATTACTCAGGCTGGTCATCCGCAACGTCCGGAGTTGGTACATCCCAGCCAGTTACCGAGGCGTGGCCTGGGTAGCGATGAGGGACGCCTGGCACTGATTCATGCCATCGCCCATATTGAATTCAATGCCATAAATCTGGCTTGGGACGCGGTTCAGCGCTTTCCCGATCTACCGCCGGAGTTCTATAGCGACTGGATTCAGGTGGCGGTGGAAGAGGTGGACCATTTTCAACGGCTGAGGTTGCGTCTCCAGGCTGGTGGCGCCGATTATGGTGATTTCCCTGGACACAACGGACTATGGGAGATGGCCGTACGAACAGCTCACGATCCACTGGTGAGAATGGCCCTGGTACCCCGCATGCTGGAGGCCCGCGGGCTCGACGTCACTCCTGGGATAATGGCCCGCTTCAGTGAGATCAATGACCAGCAGACAGTCGATGCATTGGAAGTCATTCTTAGGGAGGAGGTGGGACACGTGCAGTTTGGAAGTCGCTGGTTCAACTACCTCTGCGAGCAGAGGGGGCTGAATGCGGAAGAGGCCTATTTTGATCTGCTGGAAAACTTTCTTAATGGAGAGATCCGTTGCCCACTACATCACCAGGCCAGACTGGATGCCGGATTCAGTCAGTCTGAGCTGCAGAGATTGGAGGCACTATGCAAATGAGTATCTGCAGGTATATATCAAAAATGATCTGGATTCTTCTCTCTCTTTATCTCTCTTCGCCACTCACAGCAGGGGAACAGCAGGCAGAGCTGTTGCAGTATCAGATCAAAGAGGCTGGCCAGGAGCCCTATCTCAGCAGGATCTTTGTTACTCCCTTGATGATGCGCATCGATCAGGGCGAAAACATAGATGGCTATATTCTCTACGACCGCCGTCAAAGGGTGATCTACAGCGTCGATTATGAGGAACGCACCACTCTTGTGATCAAACCCAAAGCTGAAAAAGGTAGACCCTTGGTCGCCCCACCGAAGGTCACAACCCAGGCCCTTGATGTGGGAGATGCGCCAATGGTGGCGGGTCAGAAACCCAAGCACTGGCGAATGCTGGTGAATGACCAGCCCTGTCAGGAGGCGTTGACGGTTTCCGGTGTCATGGAGGAGAGTCTTAGCGCACAAAAAGAGTATCTCCAGTTGCTGGCAGAGCAACACAAAATCACTCTTGCTGCGACACCAATGGCGTTTAGGGATGAGTGTACCGATGCAATGCAGGTCTATGCACCGACCACTTTGTGGGATAAAGGCTTGCCCCTGCGACTCTGGGATATCAACAACAATCAGCAGATTTTAATCGACTTTTCTCCGGCGACAGCTGTGTCAGCTGAGCAGTTTAGTCTGCCGGATGATTTCGAACGTCTACCTATGCAGTAGGTCGGTCGGAGTCGAGAGCTACCATATCGCGATTCACTTCGAAAAATCACAAGTGAATTTCTCTAGCAAGTCTATCCGTTCTGGGTTCGACTCCGAGCCCGGAGATAAATTATTTGCGCGTTTTGGTGGGGCATGGCCCCACCCTACCAACCACCCCTCATGTAGGGTGGGGCCATGCCCCACCAGCTGTGCTCAAAAAGAAACGCTAAACGTTTTGGTCAGCAACCCGCTAGGGGCAAGGATTGGAATGGAGCGGAGTCGAGAGCTACCATATCGCGACTCACTTCGAAAAATCAGAAGTCTATTTCTCTAGCAAGGCTATTCGTTCTGGGTCCGACTCCGAGCCCGGAGATAAATTATTTGCGCGTTTTGGTGGGGCATGGCCCCACCCAACCAACCACCCCTCATGTAGGGTGGGGCCATGCCCCACCAGCTGAGCTCAAAAGAAACGCTAATCGTTTGAGTTAGCAACCCACTAGGGGCTAAACGTCTCACGACTCAGCCCATTTTCCGTTACACAGATGATTTCAGCATGATCTGCATGCCACTCACCAAGCACATGGCGTGATACTGTGTGGGAACCGAGCTTGAAGCTGTGGTCAGCCGGTCTGTGGGTGTGTCCATGAATCAGTGATTGAGCCTGATACTGTTGCAGATAGCTCTCTATCGCCTGCTGATTGGCGTCCATGATCGCTTCAGATTTGAGTGAATTTGCCTCACCACTCTTGGCCCTGTAATCCTGAGCAATGGCGATTCGTTCAGGGATAGGCAGAGATAGGAAGTGGTTGATGAAGGCTGGCGCTCTGATCTCCTTGCGAAACTGCTGATAGGCCTGGTCATCGGTGCAGAGCAGATCCCCATGCATCAATAGTGTCGGAATGCCGTTGAGATTAACCAGGCAGGGGTCTGATATCAGCGTCGCGCCGGTTTCATCACAGAATCCTTCACCGATCAGAAAATCCCGATTACCGTGCATCACGTTCAATTGGGTTCCAGCATCTGCGAGTCGTTTAAGCGCCTGTTTGACCTCAGTCAGAATGGGCTGTTGAACGTCGTCTCCCAGCCAGGCGTCAAACAGGTCACCAAGAATATAGAGGCAGTCAGCTTGGGGGGCTCTCGATTCGAGAAAATGGTTGAAGAGTTGCAGCCTGCCCGCCCCTTCGGCGGACAGGTGCAGATCAGAGATAAAGAGCTGATGGGTCACTCTGTGATTTCAGCCTTCTCAATGATGATATCTTCCACAGGCACGTCCTGATGTCCTGCCTGGGTAGTAGTGGCCGTGCCTTTCATCTGGGTCACCAGATCCATGCCTGCGACTACTTTGCCGAAGACACAGTAGCCCCAGCCATCCTGACCTGGATGATCGAGAAACTTATTGTTTGCAACATTGATAAAGAATTGAGCCGTTGCGGAATGAGGCTCCATGGTTCTTGCCATGGCGATAGTGCCAGTTTCATTGGAGAGTCCGTTTTTAGCTTCATTCTCAATCGGATCTCTGGTCTCTTTCTGGACCATTCCTGGAAGAAAGCCACCACCCTGGATCATGAAATTATCGATCACGCGGTGAAAAATTGTGCCGTCAAAGAATCCGTCCTGTACGTATTGTTTGAAATTTTCGCAGGTTTTGGGCGCTTTCTCTTCGTCCAGTTCGATTTGGATAGGGCCTAGGTTAGTTGTTAATGTGATCATCAGTTTTCCTGTCAGTTTCTTATGGTTGATTGGTCAGTAGCATTTCACTCGATGATGCTGACTTTTTCGATGGTAACCGTACTATTGGGCACATCCCGCATGCCACTGCTTACCCCTGTTGGCTGCTCAGCGATCTTGTCGACCACATCCATACCCTGGATGACTTCGCCAAATACAGCATAACCCCAACCATCACGGCTGGGATAGTCGAGGAAGCTGTTGTCTTTGTGATTGATGAAGAACTGGGCGGTGGCAGAGTGGGGTGCTGAAGTACGGGCCATGGCGATTGTGCCTTTTTTGTTTTTCAGGCCGTTTTTAGCTTCATTTTTAATTGGGCTCCGGGTCTCTTTTTTCTCCATGTCGGCGGTGAAACCACCACCCTGAATCATGAAATCTTTAATAACACGGTGGAAGATAGTCCCGTCAAAGAAGCCCTCCTGGATGTACTGCTTAAAATTTTCCACTGTTCCAGGCGCTTTATCCTGATTCAGTGAAAGTGTGATATCTCCCATCGAGGTCTTCATTAAAACCTTTACTGGTTCAGCCCACACATCGGTGGTCACTGCAAAAAGAAAAGTCAGGGATACTATCAGTGATTTATAGATTTTTTTCATAACATCCTCATGTTTAACGGTTCGAAAGCGGTTATGTGTTGGAAAAGGCCTGAGCCATTGCCGATTCAACAGGGGGTTTATTATTCAGGGTGCATGATAACGATTAAAAACCATCATAACAAAGGGGGGATCGTCAATACATTATGAAGCTATCTGCAAGCGTCGCAAAAAACAAAAAGCCCGTAAACCATGAGTGACTCAAGGTTTACGGGCTTTGGTGTATTCTTATCTACATAGTATCTAAAAGGGCGAGGATCAGTTGTCTTTCGCGCCCTGACTTATCCAGTGCTCAATTTTTGTGATCTCAGCTTCTGAGAGGGCTTCCTTACCATGGGGCATACGTATTGATGGATCCACTTTGCCAGAAACGAGACGATAAAATGAACTGGAGAGAGGATCTCCCGCAACAACTACAGGCCCAAACTTAGTTCCTTTCATCATGCTGGCATAGTCTTGGGTGATAAAGCCACTCGCTTCTGCGCCGGCACCACCAGCCAAATGACACTCAGTACAATATTTATCGATTATTGGCTTGATTTCAGATTTAAAACTGACCGGTGCCGGTCCGGCACTACAACCCACCAGCAATAGAGTTGAAAGGGTTGATAACAAAACCAGTGTTTTAGGTCTGAACATAGAGAACTCCTTAAGAATTATGCTTATTGTAGGCCTTGGCAAAGTACTATTGGTTTGCAGGACTACCTGAAAATTGCCAACCAAGGTTTAATTCGACTTCTGTCATTTATTTTATATTCTAGCTCAGGAAGTGGCGTCAGAAAAAACCGTTATTCAAACTGAACCACTTCTTCTATTTCAATGTCATGATCCATTCAATCACACCTTTTATCTTATCTTCGCTGGCTGGGCTGGGAGGCATCATTGCAGTGCCCCATACCAGGGCTTCACCAGGTTTGCTCCCGGATTTGACCTTGTTGGTCAGTCGGTCAACCGCTCCAGCGTCGCCAGCGTATTTTGCGGCGACATCCTTGAATGCCGGGCCAACCAGTTTTGCATCCACTTTATGGCAGCCTGAGCATCCGGACTGCATTGCCAACATTTCACTTGCATAAGCAGAGGGTGTTGCTACAGCAGCGGCTACGATTAAAGCATATGCGAATTTGCGCATCGGATATCTCCAGAATCATTTACTTAGGCAGTTCTGTCAAATTTTCCCAGTTATAAGGGGAAACTCTCTCAGGAGGTTCCTCTAAACTGCCTGGATTTAGTTGTGACAATCTATTTGTCGGGAGAAATTGAAGATTCTTTAGGATTTTAACAGCTACAACGGAAAGATATTTAGGATTAAAATTCAAGTGTCTGCACTATTTGCCGAAATATTATCCAGTAGTTAAACAGTTTAAATATTCTGGGTTGAGCAATGGCTAAACATATTTCTGTGCAGTGGAAGATAGTCACGCCAATGGCGTTGATATTCATCTTAATCATGTCAGTAGTAACCATTTATTCGGCTCAACAGCAAAAGGACAGGCTTTTGAGTCTATCGGAACATCAGATTTTTGATGTTCTGCATGGTTACCTGGATAGTCTGAACGCAATGATGTTTACCGGTACCATGGGTAACCGGGAACTACTGCGGGATAAAATTCAAAAACGCGATGGTGTGATTGAAGTTCGAATGTTGCGTGCTGAGGCTGTAAACAAGACATTCGGCGTCGGCTTCGATCATGAAAAACCCCTCGATGATCTCGATCGGCGCGCCTTGAATGGTGAGCAGATTATCCAGGTTGAAGAGGTGAAGGGTGAAAGGATTTTAACCATCATCGAGCCTTTCGCAGCGGTTTCTGACCGAAATGGTACTAATTGTCTGACCTGCCACCAAGTGCCGGAAGGGACTATTCTGGGAGCAGGGCGACTCAGTTTTTCCATGGGAGAGCGTGATAAGGCGATTGATCATGAACTGTTAGTAGGCGCTGGAATCAATTTTCTTGTCTTGATAATAGGGCTCTTCATAATCAGTGTGATTGTGCGCAAGGTCGTGATTAAACCACTGCATGGTTTAAAACAGACTATGGACCAGGTAGGTGCAGATTCTGATCTCCGTCCAAGAGTTACCTTGGGAGCAAATGATGAGTTTCGGGAAGTTGGGGAAGCGGTGAACAGTATGCTTGGCCAATTCCAACCGACCATCAATGATTTGGCCCATACTATGGATGGCTTGGCCAGTTCAGCAGAGAGAATGGCGCAGGTGACCAAGGTTACCCGAGATGGTGTCGATGAGCAGGAGAAAGAGACGGAGCAGCTGACAGTAGCCATTGGTGAGCTTACTGTTGCTGCAGAACGGGTGGCTCACAATGCGGCAGGCGCTGAACAGGCCGCTGCTGATGCCAAGAACAATGCCAGTGCAGGCGGCGAAGTGGTTACCCAGGTATCCAATTCAATTATCCGACTGGCCAAACGTGTCGATGACGCAGCAGATGTGGTCAAACGACTGGCTGAGGGAACTCAAAATATCGGCCAGGTTTCTGAATCGATAACTGCCATTGCGGAACAGACGAATCTGCTGGCCCTGAATGCAGCAATCGAGGCAGCTCGGGCTGGTGAACAGGGACGAGGCTTTGCTGTGGTTGCTGATGAGGTACGCAATCTCGCCCAGAGGACTCAGGAAGCGACCCACGAGATACAGGGGATAATTGAACAGTTGATCTCTTCATCTGATCAGGCGGTAAAAGTTATGGATGGAAGCAAGCAGGAAGCAGAGCAAAGTGTCTCTGACTCAAGCCGAGCCGGAGAGGCCCTGCAGCAGATTGCAAATGCTGTGGAGATGATCAGCGAGATGAATGCCCAGATCTCTACGGCTGCGTCTGAGCAGACTAGCGTCGCCACTGAGATCAACAAAAACATCATTGCGATCAGTGAAGTCTCCCATCAGACCGTAGAGGGAACCTGTCGCACACTCAAAGAGAGTGAAGAGGTTGCGCAGATCTCACAGAAACTCGATAAAATGGTTAGCCAGTTTAAAGTGTGACTGAGAACCACTACCCGGTTGGATTTTAGCAATCTCCGGGTGAAATAGATTGGTGGCTAAGCGGCCCGGCCGTACACGTAAGTGTCGGTCGGGCTTCTTTATTTATGGGATTAATAAAAGTTCTTTCATTACCCTGTCCAAATGATTGGCTATGAAGGCAACCCCCTTTTCGTTAATATGCCAGGGTTTCATCTCAGTAGGACAGGCTCGGAAATATGCTGACAATCTATAACGATCTCACCAATAGAAAGGAAACCTTTAAACCCCTGGAAAGCGGAAAGGCCAGCATGTACGTGTGTGGCATGACGGTATACGACTTGTGCCATCTTGGGCATGCCAGGGTGATGGTGGTGTTCGATGTGGTCTATCGATATCTCCAGGCCAGTGGCTACCAGGTCACCTACATCCGCAATATCACCGATGTCGATGACAAGATCATCAAACGTGCAAATGAGAAGGGGATACCCTTTACCGAACTCACTGAGCAGTTTATTCAGGCAATGCATGAGGATGCTGATGCCCTGGGGGTTTTACGTCCCTCAGATGAGCCTAAGGCGACCCAGCATATGGATCAGATCCTGGAGATGATTGAAAAGCTGATTGAGAGAGGGCATGCCTATGCAGCCGACAATGGTGACGTCTACTACGATGTACGCAGCTTTCCCGGCTACGGCAAGCTATCGGGTAAATCGATTGAGGATCTGCGATCAGGTGCCCGAGTTGAGCCAGGGGACGCAAAGCGGGATCCCCTCGATTTTGCGTTGTGGAAAGCGGCAAAACCAGACGAGCCTGCCTGGGATTCACCGTGGGGACGGGGTCGCCCTGGTTGGCATATCGAATGTTCAGCCATGTCGACCAAGGCACTGGGCAACAGCTTCGATATTCATGGTGGTGGTGCTGACCTGACCTTCCCTCATCATGAGAATGAGATAGCCCAATCAGAAGGAGCCACGGGACACCCCTTCGTCAACTATTGGATGCACAATGGTTTCGTGCGCATCAATGATGAAAAGATGTCCAAGTCTCTGGGTAACTTCTTCACGGTAAGAGAGATCCTTGAACGCTATAAAGCCGAAGAGGTGCGCTATTTCATCCTCACCAGTCAATATCGCTCACCACTCAATTATGATACTGAGCATCTGGACAATGCGCGGGCCGCATTGACCCGATTCTATAACGCGTTAAGGGGCCTGCCTCTTGTGAAAGCAGAAGGCGGAGAGGATTTCACTAACCGTTTTTACGCGGCAATGGATGACGATTTCAATACTCCTGAGGCGTTGGCGGTACTGTTCGACCTGGTACGGGAGATCAATCGAATAAAAGAGTCGGAAGCCGATTCTGCAGCCCCTCTTGGCGGTGTTCTTAGAGAGCTGGGTGGGCTTCTTGGTTTGTTACAAAGCGATCCGGAAACCTATTTAAAAGGCGGTGTATCAACAGATGACGGCCTCTCTGATGAGAAGATTAATGCGCTGGTACAGGCTCGCATCGATGCCAGAACAGCAAAGGATTGGGCTGAAGCTGATCGGATAAGGGATGAACTGCAGGATGCTGGGATTGCTTTGGAAGACGGACCACAGGGCACCACCTGGCGCAGGGGGTGAAGGATAACGGTGGGGCATGGCCCCACCCTACGCCTCATTCCGACATGGTGGTGCTACGCCCCACCAACAAAACCAGGTAGGGTGGGGCCATGCCCCACCAGCAAAACCAGGTAGGGTGGGGCCGTGCCCCACCAGCAAAACCAGGTAGGGTGGGGCCGTGCCCCACCAGCAAAACCAGGTAGGGTGGGGCCATGCCCCACCAATAACCTGCTTAGAATCATCACCAGACAACGCCAAGGAGAGGCAATATGTCGAACTACCGAAGATCCAACATGCCGGGTGGCACTTACTTCTTTACCCTCGTCACTCACAATCGAAAGCCTCTTTTTTCAACAGATAGAACCCGCAAGATTCTGCATCGGGCTATCGCAGATGTAAAAGAGAGGCGCCCCTTCAAGGTTGAAGCGATCTGCCTGTTGCCAGACCACATCCACACAGTTTGGAGACTTCCAGTCGGAGATAGTGCCTACCCTCAGCGCTGGAATGAGATCAAAGGGATCTTCACAAAACACTTTAGAGATATCTCATCAGATGAGGAGAAAATCTCACAATCCCGTCAGCGTAAGGGTGAGGGAGGTCTATGGCAACGCCGATTCTGGGAACACCTTATTAGAGATGAAAATGATCTCAAGAACCATATGGATTATCTGCATTTCAATCCCGTCAAACACAGATTGGTTGATCAGGTTGTTGACTGGCCCTGGTCAAGCTTTCATAGTTATGTGAAGGCAGGAATCTATCCAGTGGATTGGGGCGGTTCACTTCCGGCTAAAATGAATCTCAACACGACGGGTGAGTGAATTGGTGGGGCATGGCCCCACCCTACGCCTTATTCCGAAATGGTGGTACAACAAAACCAGGTAGGGTGGGGCCATGCCCCACCAAGCAACATCAAACGGATAGGGCTGTACCTAAAAAGGCGTCAGGTAGGGTGGGGCCATGCACCACCAAGCAACATCAAACGGATAGAGCTGCACCCAAAAGGGCGTCAGGTAGGGTGGGGCCATGCCCCACCAAACGAACTGTGATGATACTACTTGGACGAGCTATGAAGCTCCGCCGCCTGTAAGGTGTTTTCCAATAGAGTGGCAATGGTCATGGGCCCAACGCCACCAGGTACCGGTGTAATCCAGGAGGCACGCTCCTTGGCTGCCTCAAAGGCCACATCCCCAACCAATTTACCCTCATCGGTGCGGTTGATACCCACATCGACCACAATTGCACCCTCTTTGACCCAATCCCCAGGGACAAACTCCGGACGTCCAACTGCGGCCACCAGGATATCGGCACTACGAGCTTTCCCTGCCAGATCCTTAGTACGGCTGTGACAAACAGTGATAGTGCAGCGAGCTGCCAGCAGCTCAAGCGCCATAGGGCGGCCGACAATGTTCGATTGGCCGATAACCACCGCATCCAGACCCTCGAGTTTTTGACCGGTATGTTCCAGCATGGTCATTATCCCGCGGGGGGTGCAGGGGCGTAATATAGGCATGCGTAGGGCGAGTCGCCCTACATTATAGGGGTGAAAACCATCCACATCCTTGGTTGGGAGAATGCGCTCGATAACCGCCTCCTCATCGATCTGATCAGGCAATGGCAGCTGAACCAGAATACCGTCGATGGATTCATCATCGTTGAGCTGGTCGATCACCTTCAACAGATCGGCCTGAGTGGTATCGACGGGCAAATCGAAGGATTGGGAGTGAAAACCGACCTCTTCACAGGATTTACGCTTATTGCGCACATAGACCTGAGAAGCTGGATTTTCCCCCACCAGAACTACAGCTAACCCCGGCTGGCGTAGCCCGGCGGCGATTCGGTTATCAACGCCAGCCTTTATTTTTGCTCGCAATTCGGCCGCGATCGCCTTGCCATCTAATATCTTCGCACTCATGGAACTACCACCAGTCATAAAAACAGGAGAGGCATGATACCGAAACCGATGCAGAGTGTCAGTGCATTCGCACTAATCGGCATTGACCTTAGCGGATAACGACAGTATTATTCCCACCCTTCGCATATCCAGGTTGGTAGTCTGCTCACCTGGTTGGCGTATCGGGGTATAGCGCAGTCTGGTAGCGCGCCTGCTTTGGGAGCAGGATGTCGGGAGTTCGAATCTCTCTACCCCGACCAATTTTTAGGGACATCTGATTAATTCTGGATCGAGCGCATGGCGAGATGAAAGGGTCCGGATTAAGGCGAAAAACGCACGTAATAGCTCGCTATTGCGAAGTTTTTCAACGCAGAGCCGGAGCCTTTCAGCCGGCATGCACCGAGCCACGAATTGATCAGAGGTTCCTTTAAGCGCCCGTAGCTCATTTGGATAGAGCATCGGCCTTTGAGTCTGCACATCAAGATGTGCAAAACAGGAGCCTTTGCGGGGAACAAGAACCCACAAAGTGGATCGCACTGTATCGGGGAAACCTTAACAGGTCATGCTGATGGCAATCCCGAGGAAACCCTAACGGGGATCCGTAGAGACTATACGTGTGACGCCTGAGACGGTGAAGAGATAGTCCAGACCACAAACTCTGAAAAGAGGCGTCGAAAGGCGTAGTTGGTAAGCTAAGCCGAGGGTAGCAGGTTCGAATCCTGCCGGGCGTGCCAAGTCTGCAGGGCTGGTTGTTGATTACAACCAGATTGGTAACAGTTAATGGTGGGCGTAGCTCAGTTGGTAGAGCTCCGGATTGTGATTCCGGCGGTCGTGGGTTCGAGACCCATCGTCCACCCCATTTTCTTACTCACAAAAATATACCTATAAAAACAGAGACTTACAGTTTTACTCATTGTCACCGGGGTGACAGTTTGGGGTGACAAACGGGGTGACAGTTGCTTGTAACCCATACTATTAATTCCTATCCCTTTCTATTGACCTGCCGTGATACTACCCTTGTCGGGTCAAGTGGACAGCCAGCACCCATTAACTTTTCTGATAATCCATCACTAATATTTGAACACTAGTTGATTGCTCTGGTGGAATACCTGAGGATGGCTGTCTATTCTGCTCCAGATTATGACCTCACTATAGGTTCAGGAGCCCTTGCCTATAGAATTATCGGGTTGGCCATTTGAAATCTTAGACTTGCGTGTTCAATTTAAGGGGGTGGGGGTAAGTTTATGTTATTAAAGAAAAATCAATCTGGTGACAAGTTTGTAGATTTTATTAATTCCGACGATGCAATTTATCATTATACAAGGAAGTCGACAGCGTTAGAAAATATCCTACCAAACAGAACAATTAAATTTGGCGTTCTTTCTGGAACAAATGATCCTCAAGAATATCGAGAAAGACTTCATGGTGCTGTTGGCTGGGGATGGGATCATGACACAGATGATGTGCCTGGAGCCATCCGCAATATAAATACACGAATATTAAGGTGGTCTCAGTTCTTGTCCTTCTGTCAGAACACATTTGATAAAGACTCCAACCTAATTGATAGCGGGGTTCTAAAATCAAGAATGTGGGCGCAATACGGCGATAACCATGAGGGGGCTTGTATTGTTTTTTCTAAATCAAAATTAGTTAAGTTACTTGAAGATGAGAAAGTAGATCATCAAGAGATCATTAGTGGTGATATCTCTTACCTGAACCCCGGTGATAGTAAACTGCCTGTGCTGGATGTGGACTCTAGCGATTTCGAGAAAAAATCAATCGATGAAATTGCGTTTAACTTTATTATGAACAATAAACGAAAGATCTTTTTCAATAAACAAAAAGATTATCGAGATGAGTGTGAGTTTAGGGTTGTAAGAGTAAATAATACCCCCGGTTTTTCTGATGGTGGGGTATTTATTGATGGAAGTAGTGCTATGATGGGAGTGGTTTTTGGCGATAGATTTTCTAAGGTGTACAGGCCTACTGTTAATACATTTATTGCTGGAAGTGGCCTTCAAGCTCGACAGTTAATATGGAATAAAGATAGATTCCACTTGTTAAATCCCTGGAAGGAACTGACCTAACAAGTTATAGAACTTGAGTGTGTTTTAGGTGGAATAAAGAAAATGGATTGTCAATTTTATTGATTTGACTTAAAAGGATGTTTGAAAGTGGAAATATTGCATAAGTATCTCTTTAGTGTCTTTGCTGGTTGTTGTATTGCCTTAGGTACTGGCTTCTTATATATACCCCAATATGTTCTAGATTATGAAAAAGAAGCGGTTAAGCTATCACATGAGATAGAGCAGGAAGAGGGAGTGAAATTTGATTTAATAAAGGACTGTGGTCAACTTATAACTACGGTAAAGGACTGTAGGTATGTTCAATATGTATTTGAATCAAGCAAAGGATATCTCGATATATCTGAGAAGCTAAGTCATTTTCTTATAGGCTTGGTTGTCATGGTTATTATATTAGAAGTGGCGCTGCACCAATGGAAAAAATAAACTTAAGGATGCCTGCTGAAATAGAATTGTGTGTGTTAGTTGACGGTGATATTAGCATCCAACAAACCCGAATAGGTATGATGCGACTAAGGTCTAGATGCTCGATCGGTAGCCTCTGTCGTCATGCCATCGACCTCTCAGCTTTATCGCCTTTTCATTCTAAATTTAACTAGTAATGGGTGATAATTATAGTACATTCAATAAGTTATGATAAGCTTAAACAAAATAGGAACTGAATTTCTTATGGATGGTCGCTTCTTCCGGTTGGTGTCGCTTTTAGTTACACCTAAATGAGAATTAATAATTTAGACGGCATGTCCTAGTATCAGTATTGGCTAGATCACCTGTTATGTGTCTAAAGCACTAAGGAGAGTAAATGTTATTTGATGACGATTTTTTAAATTGTATTGACTCTAATCCTGTTCAAGCGATAGTTGATGCATGTGAAATTATATTTCATAAACTTGCGGAAGTTAATGATATACGAGGTTGGAATAATCAAGAACAAGAAATTCTTCTAGAGGCATCAGCATTGATTGAAACTGTAATTGTTTCAAATGAGCTGTACTCTAATTACGAACCTCCACATGAACTGTCTGGTGACCTTGAAGACATTTGTAGTACCTTGAGTAAATATATTCATAATATCCATAATGAATTTCAAGGTCGTGCTACCGAATTGAAGTTAGAAGCATATAAAAATAGATATAAGACTGCTTTAAAGTCAACATTTGCTTACGAGTTTTCCCAAGGGGATTTAGAAAGAGTGCAAAATTTAATTACTGAACTAAGGAGTCAAATTAGTGAGGTAAAAAATCTTGAACTTGACCATAAAGCTCGGTTATTAAAACGGCTAGAATCATTACAATCAGAACTTCACAAGAGGGTGTCAAGCTTGGATAGGTTTTGGGGGATGGTTGGAGATGCAGGTGTTGTCCTTGGCAAATTAGGTAATGATGCAAAACCTATTGTGGATAGAATAAAAGAAATTTCAGAAATTGTATGGAGAACACAAGCTCGAACAGAAGAACTGCCCAGTGACTCACCACGCCCATTACTAGAAGATGATAAAAACACCTAGCAAATTGAATTCACATCAATTGTCTATCGGTCTAAAACCGGATAATGGATTTTACATCATGGTGTTCTCTACGTTGTTTTTGTGTGTGCCTTCCTTGGCATACTCTTATCTCTTCCCTATGCTTTCACCACGCCGAATGACTTTGTACATGACACAGGTCTAATGTCATATAATGGACATCCTATACTAGTACAATTCTCAACCTGTTTACGCCACGTTCCAGGGGTGCTGGGATCATAGATGCACTCACAGCATTTAGCGTCTATTCGGCCTCTTAAACCAGTCTTAGTGGCCAATCTATTGATGGTGTTGGCCCTGTGGTTGGTGTGGATAGCGGTTGTGTTTTCGTTTGTAGTTACATTTGTATGAGGCATAGTTGTTCCTTGCAGGGTTTACCTGCTGGATATGTAGGTATGGATTAAGTGTTAGAAGAGGTCTTGCGGTTGTCAGGAAGAATAACTGTCTGAATAACAAGCTGTGGCTATGCGGCTTGTGTTAGTTCTAGTGTGTTGCTGGAGTTCAGCCAGTTCTTGAGTAACTCCCTCATCCTGCGAGAGGGGACATAAATTACAATCTTTTCACCTGTCCTGACTCTTGATCTCCATATCCACTGTACAAACTCATTTATTGCGTACTGGTCTCGATCAAAAGGAATTTCACACTCATTGAATAGTCTGGTCAGTGCTGGGTTGGGAAATGCATTGTGAATGTATACCAAGTATTTCTTATGTCGATAGAGATTGGTTGCTCTCATGTTCAGAACAACGTGGGTATCTCTTTCTGCACGTTCACCAGCTTCCATCTTCTTCAATTGGGTAGGTGACACTCTCCCGCTGACGTAGCCAAAAGGAGAATGCTGTAGCTTGGGTCTGAACTCCTTCGGTATTGTCCACATATTCAAATAGGGGTTGCCAGCGCCATACCTGTTTGCAAAGTTCCTAATACCGTTCCGCAGTCTCTTAAACTTCTCCTGTGTAGCCTTATTGAGATCACTAGTGGATAGAGCATGGTATCTCTTGCCGATACTATTTAGCTTTCGATCCTGAACGATCTCAATCAGGTCACGATAGGCATCACCGAACTCAGGGACATAATCAACAAACTTACCGTTGACTAAAGATTTAGTCTGGTAAGTCAACTTGTTCATCATCAGCCACGCGGACATAACTGAACCCTTGAAGTTGTATGTCAGCACTAGTACCTCATCAAAGGCAGTTAACCTGTAAGCACCGGTCAACCACACACAGAAGTCATCGTGAACTCTGACGACATTCCCACGGGCTACCTGTCTAATAAAGTCTTCATGCTTACCTTGATACTCCGTATCTTCCAGGTGAACCCGTGCTAGACCTGTCAGTTCATCAATAGATTCACCCACGATACCACCTGCACGTAGGGCGTGATAATCCTTTGTTGTGATGGAAAATGGACTAACAACGTCCAGTACCTCATCAAGTACCAGCGTGTAATCCTTATCCCTTAGTTCCCGCAGTGACATATCATCCCAGAGCTTCAATAGGGCATGAGTGGTGATGACAGTTTCGCCTCTGGACACAGCATCATTGAATATTGTCAGTAGGTTCTCTTTAGCTGACCGTGTGTCTAAATGTGGAACTATAGTCCTACGCTCGATAGCCTCAGCAAATCTAACGCACTCTGCACGGGACGGTAGGACAACTACAAAGTTTTCGTCTGGATTCTCATTAATGTAATGGATCATTGCAGTGCTCTTACCGCGTCCCATAGGAGCGTCAATGACCGTGATGTTAGGTGTAGAACTTGAGTTCATTGGTAATGTTCTCGTTTAGTGTGTTGTAGGTCTACAGAGTAGACGTGAGGAAGGGACATATAGATACTTATATGTTCTCAATACGTTCATATTTTGGGTGAGATTCGCCAGATTAACTCGCGAAAAATATTGAAATAGACAGTAAATACAAGGACTTACAGAGGTGTTTCTTTAAAAGAACTATTCATAAAATACTTAAAGTGACTTGCAGGTGGACTATAAGTTTGTGGACACATCCATCATTATCATCATCATAGATAAGATTAAACTTTAAGTTAGACAGTAGGTGGAACTGTTGGAATAACTTGTAAGAGACTTTAGGTATGACCAACAGAGTGACCTACTGTTTAATCTAGTAAGGCTAACGCCTTTATTTATAGACAATAAAAGGATTAAGAACTATAGAAATACTTTAGGTGAACTTTAAGTGTTACCTAAAGAGGTCTATATATCCATCTATCAATATCATCATCATAGATAAGATTAAACCTATAGGTAATCAGCAGGTATTACTGTTGGAATCATTTACAAGAGAACTTTAGGTGTCAACCAACAGATAACCTGCTGTTCATCTAGTTAGGGCTAACGCCCTTTTTGGTGTCTATAAATGATAAGTAGGATGAAGAAGACCTGATGTAAACTCTCAGTATCACCTGAAAGAGCAACTCAACACCTATTTACCTTTGATGTCCATATACCAGCGTAGCTGGCTACAGGTCAGGCATCTGGACAACCCGTTACTATACCGAAGTCTTCGGAGTACTCACGGTTAACCTGCACGTTCCTCAGATTCCAGAGCCATCACTATTATCTGCTTCCTGGTCAGGGGGGCTGGATCGGCCTGTTGGTGTACCTGCTGGAGTGCCTGTAGGAGTTCTAGACGCATCCGGTAGAACTCCTTGATCAATCTGACTTTGAACGCTTTCACGATCCTGTTGTTACGCATGAAGGTGAGCAGCAGGGTGGCTTGAGGTTCGTTTAAGATAGCGAAAGTAGACTTACTGTAACCACCCTGAGGTCTGGGACTTTGAGGCTGGATTTCAAATCTAACCTCACCGAATTCCCTCAACCCTTTCAGGTGGTTACGTACCAACTTAATGACAGCAGCATGGGACAACTCCAGACCCTCAGCGATTGCCAGGGTGGTCGTTGTGAGTTCGCCTGTGTGTTGGTCTTGGGTTGCTAATGTGTGCACGGTGTAACTCTCCTGTCTTGCTGTTGATTGATCAATGAATGAATGAGGATTGAGGTATAGCGGCGTCGATATCTACGTCTGGATTGCTTGAGGCACTGGCAGCAGCTACCCCCTGCCTAAATCCTTCATCAAATGCCTGATCTAGCACATGCTCAAGGGCTTTGTATTCTGCCTGCTCATCTGCTTCGATCTTATTTATTAGTAGGGTCAGAAATTCATCATCGGCAAGATCATCAAGCTCTTCCAAATTATTTAGTTCAGTAGGGTCTAAAGCCTCGAAATCACGGTCGACCATGTAAGTATCAACAAGCCCAACCATCGCCCCTCTGTTTGTTTGTCGTAAGGCTACACCTAGAACATGGTTGTCCGTTGCTTTTGCGAGTTCTGGGGCGTTGAGGTGTAGAACGGCTCGGATGAGGGCGGGGCGTGATAGAACCATATCTACGTACTTGACTAAATAATTATTCATGACGTTGTTTGCCTTCTAAATGTTGAGTTGATTATTGATGATTAGAGTGTGGGACTACTTCCCGCCCCAACGGTGCGTCTCTCTGGGTCTTTCTGCCTTGGCTACATAACCAAGAATCAAGGAATTAACCACTACTGATAGGCTCAGTCGTTCTCCTGTGTCTTCCTTATGTTTGTCAAAGTATCTGCCAAGGATCACCATAGTTTCCGGTAGAAACCGGACTTGATGTCGCGGGGTCTGACCCCTTGTAGATCGAGGTAAACCGACGATTCCTTTATCACGGCCTGGGTGGGTGTAGTGTTCTTTACTATTGCTCATGATTGAGTTTCCTTATGGTTAATTAATGAAGGTGATTGAAGGAGGTTATTGAAGTGGTTGCTATTGGCCAAAAAAGAGAGGCCGACAAGTAGTGGGCTGGTGAGACTGTAGGTGCATTTGTTAGATGACTTTGGCCAAAAAACTGACCACCATAGAGACAGACATGGGAAAAAGTTTCTTATTCTATAAGGGCGGCTTTCAAGTTAAGGGAGCCAGGATGATATGGCGATATGCAGGGTAAAATATTGAAAGTAGTAGATAACCTCCCTATCACCTACCACCCACGATCAATGACCTGTAATTAAGTGTCGATCCCTCGTAATAAATGCCTAGCTATGCTCTCCCAGGCTTTCTTACGTTCATCTTTGGTCATTCCTTCCCACTGGTCATATTTAATGTCAGATGGTGGATGTTCACCCCAGACCAGTTCTACTGTCTCATCAGGTATGAACCTAACGTCATCCTGTAGAGAAGCTGCAAGTCTCCCGCTGAGGTCATCTATTACTCGATCCCAGCTAGATATGGACTCACCCCATCCCACTCCCTCACTGGTGATAACGTCCTGTGTGAGAGATGCGGCCTTATCTTCAATATCTGTAAAGGTACTGAGGCAAAGTAGGGCTGTGTTATAGGCTGCATCTACAGATAGGTCTGCTGTGCTACTGATCGTTGTCATCTGGGTCACCTGTATGTTTAATTGAAGTACCACAGGCTACTTGGAATCAATGCCAAAAACAACCTAAACCGTTGATATATAAAGTAAATATCACGATATCGTATGGCTTGCTTAATCGTCAGTAATGAGGGTAATGGATACGTAATCCATTGGTCACTTATTGAAAACAATAGGTTACGGCTGGTTGTGTCAGGTTTTGTGCCAGATGACTACAAAGGTGCAACAAGCTAATGAGTGTTTCAATTATCTACAAGGGAGGGAATCAAGTTTCGAGATACCACTACTTAGGGTGTTGATTAATCCTATAAGAGGGCTTTTCAAGTTTTCAGATACCACTACTCATGGCGTTTCTGTTCCTATAACTGGCCCTTTCAGTTTTACGATGCCACATGCATGAGTGTTTCTTCTGCTATAAGGGAGGGATTCAAGTGGTCGATACCGCAAACATAAGGTGTTTCTTCTACTATAACGGTGCATTTCAAGTGGCCTATACCACTACGTAAGGCGTCACTCCTTACTGTGACAAGGCTTTGTAGATGGAAAAGGGTGACAACTGGTGGGACAGAATTACCTAAGTAACTGTAATTAAAGATAATGGATAGACTATGGTAGTCGACGCCTGAACTATATAGGTGCTTACTGGTGGTCAATCTCTAGTTGTGCTCTATTCGTTAACCAAATAATTCAAGTAGATATTTGAGATTACCCTGTGTCGCTGTCTTAGGTGCTTGCTAGGTAGTAGACCTACTCCCCCTGGCAGTGGCTATAAGTGATCGTGAGGTCTTGTGCATGGTTACGGCTGGTCTTTGCTGGGTGCCTACGGGGGAAACTCCAGACATCCTTTCATATATATACCTCCTCACATTTTTTCTGGAAATATTTTAGGTACTGAAACAGTTTAGGCAGTCTCTAATGGTATCGATCAAATCTTATATGAAACCTTTTCAATAGCTTCTCGCATGGCTTCCAGTGTTGCTCCTTTGCTGTAGGTCGAGAAAGCCAGTGCGTGAGGCTTATGGCCAACGATACGTTCTATCAACAGGAGGTTAACATCTGCCTGTTCTAGTTTGGTCATAAAGGTATGGCGGATTGAATGGAAGACCAGCGTAGCCGGGAAGCCGAGACTTGTCTTCACTCTGCCGAAGAACTTACTTATGTTCCAGCCTAAACGCTTATCAGGCCCACCCGGTATTAAGCCCTCAATCAACTGGCCGTGTGTGCGGTTAGCTTTCAGGTTGTCTACAAGATCACTGATTGCTGGGTGGATTGGAACCTGTCGAACAGCGGCGGCAGTCTTACCAGCCGTGATGCTGAACACCTCGCCTGTACAATCACCCACCTTTAGACTACAAATCTCGTCAATTCTCATGCCAGTATGCATAGCGATCATAACGATGGGTATTGTTTTCGTGGCATTCTTTCTGGTCACCTGTCTAGAAGCACTAGTAGATAACTGTGAGAGTTCTTCTAGCAGGGTCTTTAGCTGGGTATCGTTCCAAGCTTCCCTAGGTTTCTCCTTGGATTCATCACCAGCCCTGCGACCTTTGATAGTCTTCACCTTGATACCTGAAAAAGGGTTGGTGCTGGTGTACCTATTCTCCTGAAGCCAGTCATAGAAAAGGTTAAGAGTGTTGAGCCTGCGATTCTTTACCTTCTGGGATATATTCGACTGCTTGATGTGCTTCTCGTAGAACCTGTAAGCCTCATCAGGATCACCAGCAGCATCTACAGGCACATCTCTACCTATCTGGTCAGCCCATAGGTCGACCATTCTCATGCGATCTCTAACGCTTCCATTAGTCAAACTAGCGGTACATTCCCGCTCGTAATCGGCAAGTAATGACCGAAGGGGTTTAGCGTCGATCTTCGCCTTGGCTATCCGAAGTGCTTGTTTGACAAGATCAGGTTGGGTGTCTTCGATGCGGGTTACTTCACGCTCAAGGAGATATGATAATGCCTCCTCATTGTTTCCATCGGGTGTGTTGTACTCTGATCCCTTCAGTCGATGCAGTTCTTTAGCTGTACGAATAACCTTAGGTACGTTCGCGCCTTCCTCATTTGCGGTATCGATCACCTTGTAATAGTCAGCATGCATCTCATCACGCCGCCGCCTTGCCTCAGCCAAGTCTTTCGTTCTTAAGGACTTCTGGAAGTGAGTTCCAAAAACCTCCTGCATCCAGCCTGGGTACTTCCTCTTATAAGAATAGGACTCCCCCCTCTTGAGTAAATACTTCATATCCGACATTATTCCTACCCGCTGGGGTGACAGTTTAGGGTGACAGTCTAGGCGTGTAAGTCCCTGTTTACAATAGCATTCATGGGTATAGGTAATGAGGTACAGGGTAACCCATCGTCCACCCCATTTTCTTACTCAGTAATATTTTCTCATAAAAACAATGCCTTACTTATTGGGTCGACACCGTCTGGTGACTGACTCTGTAAGTTTTTCGTGCCTGCGCTATTAATCCCTATTCGTATCTCAGCTTCTTAAATTGACACTGCATTCTTCGACTCTTATTAAGATTGCGCTGAAAAATGGCTCTATTGCGATAAACAGTTCCGCCAAGAGAAATCTGCACCGATATCTTTAACCTTTTTCGCGACAATGTAGCTGTTCAAAAAGCATTTATGTCGTGTCAGCCAGGGTAGTCTCCAAGAAAATATATGGCTTTTGAAATCATATGACACCCCAGTAATTTCAAAACCTAGGTTTTCACAGAAAAGTGCTTCTAATGCTTCTGTCGAAAAGCGCCAATAGTCGTTTGGATAAGCGTGTAGTGGAAATGAGTGGTGTGTCTGTATGGCGACAAGACCACCGAGGGTTAAAGTGCGCGAAATCTCTTCTGCTGCAAGCCACGGGTATTGAATATGTTCAAATGTGGAGCAAGAGATGATTATGTCAAAGGCGTTTTCCCCTAACGTTTTTGATAGGGTGTGAATGTCCGCAACGATGTCTACATCATCACCATCGACAAAGTCAGTGCCAACATAACTGGATGCATGTGGAACCCAATTCTTATGGAGTGTTGAACGATTAGGTTTACTTCGCTTTGTACCTAATTCCAATACCCGTGGACCACTGATTTTTTCTGCTTCTTTGAAAAACAATTCAAGGCTTTTTCTCATTTCCGAGCAGACTGCTTTGATATGAAAATGAGCTTAAATCGCGAACGTAAGTCTATTCCTGGTATTCGTATATTCAACATATCTATCCTTGATCTGATCTATTGGGTCGGCTCTGAATGGCACGGAATCTATAACGAGGTACACTAGCTTAACAATAATTATCGATGATTCAACCAAACTGCCTTCCATTGGTTGTCAGGTCTCCCCCCCCTCTTGAATAAATATTTCATTTCTGACATCATTCGCGCCTGCTTAATGGTATGCCTTGCAATGATGGTTCGATTACCTAAGTCATTGTTTACAAGGGTGTTCATATGTTTGGGTGGTGAAGCGACAGAATCGCCCATTGACCAAACCATCCATTTAAGATTGGGCCATTAGCTCAGCTGGTAGAGCAGTGGACTCTTAATCCATTGGTCGAAGGTTCGAATCCTTCATGGCCCACCAAACATAAATATCAAAGCCCGGACCTGTGCGTTCGGGTTTTTTATTTCTACAGAGGAGATTCGAACCTTCGACTTCAAACAAGCCAGGTTCGACAGTCGAGCAAAGCGAGGCTGATCGTGGGAGCAGCGACTACGACCCGAAGGGCGAGGCGT
>NZ_JBSYOO010000042.1:0-80459 GCF_058244675.1 Candidatus Thiodiazotropha sp. AKIB8
GCGGAGAAGATCCCTACACCGGCAAAAGCTTTGAACATAGACGCAAGTGGGTGCTTGATCGACTGCGTCAGTTGTCAGAAATCTTCGCAATCGATATCTGCGCCTATGCGATCCTGTCAAATCACTACCATGTCGTACTACATGTCGATAGTGAAAAGGCGAAAGCCTGGTCAGAGCGAGAGGTGATATTGCAGTGGACTCAACTCTATAAAGGGCACTTGTTGGCAGATCGCTATTTGTCAGGTAATGCAATGACTACAGCAGAAAGAGCTGCGCTCTCAGAGTTGATCGAAGAGTGGCGGCTACGTCTATATGATATCAGCTGGTTCATGCGCTGCTTGAATGAGCACTTAGCGCACAAAGCGAATGAAGAAGATAAATGCAAGGGTCGTTTTTTCGAAGGACGTTTCAAGAGTCAGGCCTTACTGGATGAGGGCGCACTGCTGACCTGTATGAGCTATGTGGATCTAAATCCGATAAGAGCCTCCATGGCAGAAACGCCAGAAGATTCAGAATTCACCTCGATACAAGAACGTCTGAAAGCCTACAGCCAGCAGCAGAAACCAGATAGTACAAAGCAGTCCACAAAGCTGTTTCCATTCGTAAGGATACAAGGTAATGCCCCCTTGAATGGAATTGACTTTGATGAAGAAGACTACTATCGATTGGTCGACTGGACGGGAAGAGCGATACGTGATGATAAGAGAGGCGCAATACCCGAAGAATTGGTGCCGATACTTGAACGGTTGAAATTGAATCCTGATGCCTGGTTAAGAAGTATAAAGTACTATAACAGAGACTATTTCACAGCGGTTGGAGCGATTGATCGGATAAAGGCTTATGCTCAATCCATGGAGAAGTGCTGGTTCCAGGGTCAAAGTGCAGCGAAAAGTAATTATCGTCTTGTCGTAGTTGGATAGGGAGAGAAGCGATCAAGAATCTGGCAATAGATTTCAGAACATTTAAAGTTGGGGTGTCCTCAACTACTCAATTATCCTGGCTTTCAAGCTGTTCAGTGCACTTGGAAATGTGTTAAGAGATAGATAATGGGTGACCAAGAGCGTAATAAAAAAGCATCAATACTGAAAGTCATAGTATGGGCAGCAATTGCACTTTGGGTGATATTTGTCGTTCTAGTAAAGCTAAAATTTGGTTTTTTTGACTTTGAATTATAAATAAAGATATGGGACACCCCAACAAATATTGATAAATTCAAGTCAGTGATATAGGATTTTCAAAAGAACTTGAATCAACATGATAAACTGGACTGCCCACGAAAAGGAGTTGCGATGATTAGGAGGGGCAGCGTGGTACGGTCTTACATTCAAACAATCTTTTTGATTTTAACGTTATTGATTGCATCAAGCTGCAATCAGTCTTCGAACAGCAATAACGGAACAGACCCCAACGGAACCAGCGCCGACATTAGCATAGCGCTGGATGTAGGCAACGCCACAACAGAATCCGTTGAAGCGCTTTTTCATCCTGGGGTTGTCGGCTACGGCCTTTTGGCACTGGATAAAAACGGTAACAACTTTATTCCCGCCTATTTCGGCCTGAACGAATATCTTGACGCCACTAGCGACCGCGGTGGCTATGTGGTGATCGACGAGCTAAGTGATCGACTGAGAAGCATGACCGCCCTCGGCGATGACACAGAACTACTGAGCCACCTGAACGAGGTAAACGAGGCCGTCTCCCTTATTGATCTGCGCAATAACAGGGTGCAACTGCTACTTGGCTGCGCGCTGCCGGACGCACTCTCCAAATGGAGTGGCTACAACCACAACATTCGTAGCGGCTACAATAATGATGATTCCGCTCAACCTCTGTATGCCTGTGCCCCGTTGAGAGACGATGCGGCAAGAGCTACCTGGCAACGCTTGATGCAGTCCACAGCCGAGTTTTTCAGCGCTTATGGGGACAAGGTGGTCTTTATCATCGGCAACGAACCTGAGACCTATTTCGGAGGCGATTTTAATGAGCTTTATGACCTTTTTGAAACCACTGCGAGCGGCTTAAGGGCCGGTAACCCCAATGTAAAGATCGGCGGCCTCACCACAAGCCATTACGACCAGAGCATTCTGAATAAAGCCTACCTGACCTACCATGATGATCCGGATCTGAGCAACAATATCGACGAAAGTTATTTCACGTCGGAGATTCAGGATCTGGGACTACCATTGATAGAAGCCTGGCTGCAGAGACTGCAGCAAAACAGCCTGCCCATTGATCTCATCCAAACGAAAAACTTCAACGGCAACCCATCCCCCGCGACCAGCGGCTTTTGGGTGGATGAGATTGCTGAGATAGAATCCTGGCTGCAAGCGAATCCACAAGCCCACAGCGGTAGCGTGGATATGTTCTATACCGATTTTCCCGGCTGGCATACTGTCTGTGCGGAAGACAATCATGGCGATCGGGAGTCAATCTGGGACTCGGAGTACTTTCCCGCCTGGTATGTGAGTACCTATATTGCCATGAAGGCCTATCAACTTGGGCACACGGGTGTCATCAACAACGTTGAACCCCTGCTTGCCTTTCTGATCGAATACGGCTATTCCACCTTCTTCCATACCTCCTGTGAAACCGACCAGTCGAGACCTGCCGGATTCAACGGTTCAATTAGCCTTAGTGCAGGCCAAACATCCATTGGTGGACAAGAGGTAAAAACCTATATCCCCAAACCTATCCTCAACAGCTTGCACCTTTTGACGGGATTCAATGGCTCCCTGATTCCTCTGGATAGCGGTGACAGAAATGTGCATATGGTGGCGTCCTATGATAGCTCCAACGGTGAGACCGCCATACTTATCAGTTACTTTCTACCGTCAGCCTTAAACTACCATACTGCCGGATTCCAAGGGTATGAGTGGGGACAGCTATTCAAGAATAACTATGGCATAGCCTATGATAAGGATGAATTGAGTGAGATGACCCCCAACCCTATGCTGCAGACCTACATGGACGACCCTGAGAGACCAAAAGATCTCATAACTGACCTGCTGCAGGGACCACAAACACTCAACATCGATGACCTTGGCGTCAGCCCTGAATTTAGCGCATTCCTGAGTGCCAGCCGCGAAGCTGGCATGGCAAACCAGGTACTTAAGGAGGAGGCTGAAACTGGTCGATACAAAACCCTCTCCATCAACCTCGATGGATTAGTGGCAGGCAGCTACACTCTGCAGCGGCAGGTTGTCGACAAGGAGCACGGCAACGCCAACACCCATCGCTATGTTATTCACGACGACCTGGAGTCAGCCTACGCCTCTGGCGGGATTGATGCCCTCAAGGCTGCTGCCATTAGTTATCATGACCAGTATGGCGTGAACTCCACACGCCTGCTAGACCAGGATCTGGTGGTAACAGGGGAGGGCGCTAGCCTGGAGCTGGCACTGAAACCGAACTCGGTACACTTGATAAAAGTAACTCCTCAGTGAACAGCATAATTAAAGTTCGGTGTGTTCTCAATTTCTTCCTCTAAAGTTGGGGTGTCCTCAAATTCCTTCTTTTGTTTTGTTCCACATACAACAACAACTTTTCCAGTGTTGCGTTCTGCACAATGAGAATAGTGTTTATGGTCAACTAAGTTACTGTATATAAACAAGGTTTAAATAAGGCGTAATATTTGCATGGTTATTTGGTTTGTCTAATTTGCATCATAAATGGAGTGCCTTATGAGCAATAGTATCGATACTGCTTTGTTACTCAATAACATGCCCCAGGTTCTTAGTTACCACAACAATCTCTGCAATTTGGCGGACTGGTGGAGAAAAGTTGCACTGCTGGGCAAGATCAACAGCCTGCAGATCGCAGTGACACTTATGGAGGACATGGAGGCGACCCGCAAGAAATTTGAATCACTGCAGAGCCAGCTGATAGAGAATCTGGTCAAAGTGAACCTCAAAAAACTGGATCAGGAGCTGAATGCGCTAGCCCAGGTCTCAATAGACATACTCATCCGCAACCTCTTCGAACGTACTGCCGATGTTGGTTTCCTTGCCACAGACGATGATCTTCGGGCATTTTTAAGTTGCCAGGAGACAGATTCTCAGCAGGAGAGGGATATTGTTCATCGGCTGCATGAATATACTCAAAAATATAGTGTCTACGATGAGATTATCATTCTTGAGCCCAGTGGCCGTGTCCGAGTACATCTTGATGAAGAGAATAACCCAATTTCACACTCTACGGACCCTCTGATTCGTGAAACACTGGCTACACATCAGCCATATGTAGAGACGTTCAGGCACTCTGATCTACAACCAAAACAAAAACACTCTCTGATCTACTCCGCACGCATAACTGAGACGAATGATGCGCGCTCAAAAGTGCTCGGTGTGCTTTGCTTATGTTTTCGCTTCGATGATGAAATGACTGGTATTTTTAACAATCTTCGAAAAGGTAATGAAATCATCGCAATTCTCGATCAAAGTAATCGGGTCATCTCGAGTAGCGCTCCATTGTCTTTGAAAGTGGATGATAAAGTTGAAACTATTTCCAGTAACAAGAGCAGACTGATAAAGCTTAAAGAAGAGGAGTATATTGCGCGCACGACTACGACAAAAGGATATCAGGGTTTTACTGGACTCTCCTGGCAAGGACATACCATGGTTCCATTACGGTCAGCCTTTGTTGATAGCAGAGAGAATACCATTGACAGTGAACAACTCTTATCAACTTCGCAACTCTTTTCTGATGAACTGCAAACAATTTCGTCAACAGCAACGACTGTAACTGACGACCTTATACTCGTTGTGCTCAATGGCCAGATTGTATCGGCAAAAAAAGATGCTAAAGAGTTTATGCCGGTTCTGGATGAGATACGTAATATCGGCCATCAAACCAAAGGTGTATTCAAGAACTCAGTTACTAAACTTTATGAAACCGTTGTCTCTTCGCTGCTCAGCGAAATTCAGTTTCAGGCCTTACTTGCCGTAGATATCATGGATCGTAACCTCTATGAGCGCGCCAATGATGTTCGCTGGTGGGCCTTGACTACGCGCTTCAGGGAGATTCTTGATAAGCCCGATTTAAATGCTGCTGATCAAGATACACTCTCTTCGATATTGGCTTATATTAATGAGTTGTACACCGTATATACCAACCTTTTTCTTTTTGACAATCAGGGTGAGATCCTTGCTGTATCCAACCAGGAAGAGGCCTCTCTGGTAGGAACAAAGCTTCCTCCAGATGCACATTATAAACAGGCACTTGGCGTCCAAGAGACTCAGAGCTACATAGTTTCACCCTTCGAATCCACTATGCTTTATGGCAATCGGCATACCTATATCTACCTTACCTCGGTTAAGTCACTCTCCAGCCAAGCAAGCGTCGGTGGGATTGGTATCGTTTTCGACTCTGAGCCTCAGTTTACCGCCATGCTTGAGGATGCTCTACCAAGAGATGATAAGGGTAATATGCTGGAAGGTGCCTTTGGTATCTTTGCTAACCGTAACGGCGTAGTCATCTCCTCAACCAATGAGCAATACCAGGTTGGAGATAGTCTCGAATTGGAACAGCAGTTTTTTGAATTAGAAAACGGTGAACGACACTCTGCACTTGTCGAATTTCAAGGTCAATCTTATGCGATTGGTGCTGCTATGTCCCAGGGGTATAGGGAGTACAAGACCACTGGAGATTATGAGAATGATGTTATTGGCTTGATATTTGTTCCAGTATGAAGATATCGAAGATATGAAGATATGGGACACCCCAAAAAATATTCTAGTAGATATGAAGATATGGGACACCCCAAAAAATATTCTAGTAGAGGATTTGTTGGGTGAGATATCACTACATATATCTATATGTAGTAGATAGCTGTTAATCAAAAGTTGGGGTGTCCTCAATTATTTTTCAATTATTTTGGATAGATGGATGATTTCACTCTATCCTACTTCCATTTTTCTACCTGGATAGCCAAGGGGGGTGGTTATTCTCCCCAATCATTGGGTAGTATAGCACTGTTGATAAGGCTGCCCCTTATCATTTATTTTTTCAAGGTTACTCCTTTATACCTGACACCGCTCTGCTTTCCGTTTTCAGGGATTTAGAAATTTAACGATTTAACAGGATGAATCAATGGTGAGAGTACTCCAACTGATCATAGCTTTACTGATGATCTCCACTAACAGCCTAGTCATGGCTGTCCATGTTAACCACGATCGCACTGGTCAGGTGGCACTGCTACCCTACTACACGGTCAACAATAATTTCATTACCAACTTTACAATCACTAACACCACCAATCTATTCAAAGCAGTGCGGGTGCGTATTCTCGAATCTAAAAACTCGGGAGATCTGCTTAACTTCAATGTCTATCTCTCACCCTATGATGTATGGAACGGCACGCTGCGCAGGAATGCATCCACCGGTCTACCCAATCTGATCAGCGAAGATGAAAGTTGCACTTATCCAGCAAAGACCAACCTGCACGCAGGGATTGAACTACTGAATATCTACACTGCGACATCGGATGATGATCTGACGGAAGGCTATATTGAGATCATCGAAATGGGCGTTGTCGCAGATGGTGCTGGGCCTGCTGTGGATGGTGGTTATGAAGCGGAGATAGATGTTGGTGGTAATGCTGATGGCGTAGTGAATGACGCGGCGGGTGACCGCTCTGTTGTCACAGGGCTGCTACATAGTAATACCGGTATACCAGCAGATTGTTCTGTTGTCAGTGACGCCTGGGATGCGGGGTATGTAAGTGGGGCAGCAATCAATGGATTTGAACCAGGGTCAATGGGAAGCAACGGTGTGGCAATGGACTCGGCTGACTCAGCCGCCCCGTATGGAGACAGTCATAATGCCGGGCTGGTTGCCCCAAGCGGTGGTATCAACGTCTATGGGATATTGATCAATGTGGCTACTGGTGCGGGTCTTGTTCAAGAGGGAACGCACATTGATCGTTATACTACGGTAGCTCAGCACTACCTGCCCGATGACCCAGTACATTACCGCTTGCCATCGCTCGCCTCTGGAGATATCCAGGAAGCATACATAACCAATGCGCTAGGAGACGGCATGAAGGGTAATACGATGCCACTGACTGAGTATGACACCGGCGCACTACACGACATCTCACCGCAGGTATCAGTCCCGATGGGGTCGAATCCCTTGCCAATCTCTGTGGTTTTGAGTGCTGACCAAGTTTCTGCTCCCTATTTTGAGGAAGTGAATATCAACGGAGAGACAGATATCGTATTGACCTTCCCGATGCGTAAGCATGGGATATGGAATGGCGGCACCCTGACGAATGACATGGATGGCAGTGGTTCTTTAGAGGCTTGTGTTGGAACCTTGAATGATGGGATTGATGATGGTGAGGCTGTCACCCTGGAAGCTTTAAGCGCTCAGGTGAATGACTATCCCGGTGATGGTGCTGGTGCTCTATGCACCAATGTTGGCTATGTAGAAAAAATAGATCAGGATATTCAGATTGGTTTTTTCTACTACGACTACGAACATCATGTTGCCGAATATGTTGGGGAAATACCTTCTGACATTGGGCCGATTCCAGTCGGTCCTTGGTATGAAGTATTTCTGGAACGTGCGGTCAATGTGATAGTTTTATATAGAGGTGGAAGCAATCGGTCTGTTCTAGGAACGCCGGCCGCGAATTTTTTTAAAGTGGAACTTGATGTCGCTTTTTGGGAGGGTTGGGTGACAGTCGATACCGACTCTGCGTACGACTACGAGGTCAATCAAAGTATTATGACACTGACTGAGACCAATGGAGGTATCGGTGCTGAGGCTGGTGCCTGGACTGGAGCCCCGATGATCGGGTTTTCCGCCATGGCAGCTGATGTCGGCCCGGCTCAAATAGGCGAGACTGTTGAGTTAATACGCAAAGTGAATCGAAGCGAGTAATTACCTGCAGTGTTTACAGCGTGCTCCGTTTTCATGGATGGGCCATTGGCTCCTTTGTTTTATCTCATCGGTTGAGTGTGGGCCCACTCTCAAGAATTCCTCCGTGAACATGTAGCCTGGATGGAGTGCAACGGAATCCGGGTTATTCAATGTACAATCCATCCCGGATTCCGTTGCACTCCATCCAGGTTAGCTTATAAGAAAGATATGGGGTGCCCGTTAAAATATTCTCATAGAGGTTTTGTAGGGTGAGATATCACTACGATATCTTTATGCAGTAGATAGCAGCTGCTCGATTATTTGAGATTCATGCGCCACAGGACCCACTAGGCCCGATATGCTCTAGGCTCGTTGTTATCAAAACCTGGAATCTCCAGATAGATACAAGTCAGTTGCATATCCTCGTCTGTTTCACTCTCGCCATACAAGCGGTCACCAACCACCGGATGGCCGGCTTCACTTAGATGTCGACGAATCTGATGTTTTCGCCCTGTATCTATCTCAACATGAAGCAATGATCTGTCTTGTGCCTCGTCGTATTCAACCTGGCTTATCCTGCTTATTGCAGAACGGCCATCAATCGGATTTTCGATCACTTTTTTGGCCCCATCATTGGAAAACAGTCCAACAACCCAGGCCCGATAGCGCTTTTTGACTTTTCGCTCACGAAACATTCGGGCCAGTTCTCCGGCAACCCGCTTCTTGTGTGCCAGTACCATCAGCCCGTCAGTTGCCCGGTCCAGTCGGTGAACCAGAAAGACTGGTCGCTCTGGTGTAAGGTGGGTTTGAACCCAGCGATCGATTGCACAATGGTCACCCCATTTTGAACCATGGGAGAGCATCCCTTTGGGTTTAAACCAAATGGTGTATTCTCCCTCGTCGGCGATCAGATTGGCATCTGCTGGTTCAGTGGCGAGTACCTGTTCGTTATAGTAACAATGTAGTTGGTCACCCTCCTGCAGTCGGCTTTTGGCTCGTCGTATTCGCCGCACACCACCCCCGCGCTCCAGCCAGACAGCCCCTTTCCACATAACCTGTTTGATACGTTGACGTGATAGACCACTGGCCACGGCCAGTAGCTCCACCGGGTTTTTCAATGCACTATCTATGCTGATGTGATATTCAGATGCTGACATACAATGGATCTAGGCTGCTGATGGGGTAATTTAAGAGGCACATTCAAATCATCAAGCAATCATATGGGTGAACACAAAAAATCCTATTGAGCTTGGGAGCTGCAACTTTATATTACTCTAATTACTGCTTTGTCGGTCGAGCTTGGCAAGTTAGAGATGAAACCTGCGTCTACAAAGTAGATAAGTAGGAGATGCTCTTGGCATGAGTGGTAGAGAGTAGGATATGGTTACATATCGTTCTTTACACCATACTGGTGCCCATAGTTCTCAACTACAAAATCAATGTCTTTATCACCACGGCCTGAAAGGTTGATTAGAACACTCCCTTTATCACCTTGTTTCGCCATGCGAAGCACATGGGCTACGGCATGGGATGATTCAATGGCTGGAATGATTCCCTCACGACGGGAGAGCTCGAAAAATGCATCGATCGCCTGGCGGTCGTCGATATAGCTGTAAGTTACGCGACCGATATCCTTTAGATAGCTGTGCTGAGGTCCAACAGCTGGGTAGTCCAGTCCACTGGCTACGGAGTAGACTTCCATTGGTTCGCCATCTGCATCCTGCAGCATATAGGATTTGAAACCATGCATAATTCCAGGCGTACCTTTGGTTATACTGGCAGCATGTTCGCCATCTTTATCGACACCCAGTCCGGCAGGCTCCACGCCATGTAGTTTTACAGTGTCGTCGCTCAGGAAAGCGGAGAAGATCCCTATGGCATTCGAACCGCCTCCTACGCAGGCAACCACATGATCAGGTAAATTGCCGGTCATCTCTTGAAATTGCACTCTAGCCTCATTGCCGACGATGGACTGAAAGTCCCGTACCATCATAGGGAAGGGGTGTGGGCCGACCACGGAACCGATGGCGTAGAACTGGGTTACTGGATCCTTCATGTAACCTTCAAATGCAGCATCAACTGCTTCCTTCAGTGTTTTGCGCCCGTGAGTGGCGGGAATAACCTTGGCACCGAGAATCTGCATGCGCACCACATTTGGATGTTCTTTCTTGATATCCACCTCGCCCATGTAGATATCGCACTCCAGCCCGACCAGGGCAGCAGCAGTGGCCAATGCCACACCATGCTGGCCGGCGCCTGTTTCAGCAATGAGTTTTTTCTTCCCCATTTTTTTTGCTAAAAGCGCCTCACCCAGGCAGTGGTTAATTTTGTGTGCCCCGGTGTGATTCAGGTCTTCTCTTTTGAGATAGATATCAATTCCATATTCCGACGAGAGATTTTTTGCATGAAAAATAGGACTTGGACGTCCAACGAAATGGTTGTATAGGTCTGCAAGTTCATCAAGGAACTCCTGATCTTCACGGATCTTGATGTAGGCACTGGTTATCTCGTCAATAATGGTCTGCAACTGATCCGGGATAAAACTACCACCAAATTCACCAAAAAAGCCTTTTTCATTGGGTAGTTCATGAATGAATGTATTTTTCATACTCAAAATCTCTCTGTGAATCATCTTTTCCTAACCAAAAGAAGGATAAATGCAGGTTAGTTTGGAAACAAGGGTTTATGAGACTTTTTCGGCTTTCTGGGGGTGGTTGGGCGTGGCTGGTGTGAGCGCGATTTTTATACTCATGGTGATTAGTCGAATTTCATCAGTTTCAGGTAAACACATCCGATGGCAGAGAGCTCAGCAAACCATCAGTGGATGGGTTTGTATTGCCAATGGTAAGTGGGAATACTCAAGCCACTGAGAGAGGAAAATGTGGGTTATTAGTGCTGATGATGGTGTTTATCAACATACCCCTCTCCCCCAGCCCCTCTCCCGCAAGGGGCGAGGGGAGCAAAAGATGTCCCGGTCGAACACTCTTTGTCACTCTGGTGATTGGTGTTAATGGGATGCAATGATTCTATGTATTCAGTGTTTTCTGTAGTTGAAAAAATGTGTTAAACACTGAATACACAGAAACTATAAAAAGCAAGCTTGGTGCTCCGGGTAGGGTGGGGCCATGCCCCACCGAAATGGGTTGGAGTTTCACTAGTATTGAATGAGTCGCCTACTCGTGGATGAAAGTTTGTTTCTTTATTACTTTAATATCGTAGGCTGTGGCTCCACCCTATAGCTCTTTTTGTATCAACTTATGCCAAGAACATTTTCAGAAGAAGGAAAGAGATGTAAAGAAAAGGATATTAGTTAGTTTATTACAGTTAAATCATAACCTGTATCTAAAGCATAAGTAGGATGTCGTCAGCTTATCAAACTACCATGTTGCAAACATCGTCTTGATAATAGGGTTAGTCTTGCATTAATCTCAAGATATTAAAAAATATAAGCTAATCTGATGGTAGCAGTAATGCATGGGGAAAATGGTCAATGAAACGAAAAACCCGCGTTTGGGTATGTCATAAGGATCAAATCAGGGAGGGTGACTATATAAGGATTGATGTACTGTATGCTAATAAGCCATCATCTGTAATAGTTTTCTGCTACCAAGGAACCTATTTGGCCTATAGGAATTTGTGTGTCCATATGCCAAAAAGACTTGATTGCGAAAAGGATATGATTTTTGATGATGCGGGACGGAATCTGCGTTGTTCAATGCATGGCATTATATTTGATCCTTTTTCAGGGGAGTCGCTGAGTACGATTTGTACCGGGGAGAAGTTAACACCTGTCAGCATCGATGATTATGATGGCGGAATTTGGATTTTTGATAAACGTGTCAGGCCTATGGAAGAAAATCTATCTGACTAATAACAACCTATCTGAAAATCTCATAAATTAGGATTTAGAGATTCCTTATGTCCAGTTAATTTGCTGGCTATCACACTCACAAGGGCTCAGCCTGAAGCATGCATCTGCACCATTTTCAGACATGCATAGACGCTTCCACAATATTCATGCACTTTGATAGAGCATGTTTCAATGGGGTAAACGTATTAATTTTAATAAAATCCTCTTATATTTTTTCTCAATAAGTCATGTAATAGTTTTAATTGTCATTTTATTACAATAGCTTATAGTGGTTTTAATGCTTGATTGATTTATACTGAAAATTATCAATAGTTGTTTGGCTCTCAATTTGCATCTGATTGTAATAATTCGCGCAAAATACGAGAAGACCAATGATTACTAAGGGGATGCATGAAATACTGCACACTAGAAGTGCAGAGGTCCAACGTTCAGTAGTAAGGCCTAGAATTCCGAGGATTTTCAATCATGACATACTCTCATGTACCGCTGAGGGTGTAAAAGGCAATCATCTCTATTCAGGAAGAATTCTTGGTGCAACCGAACACGATGACATTGTTCAGTTGCATCCGTTACTGAAAAGTGAATGGAGTAAAATCGTTGAGCACTACACGCATATCGGTTTGGAGCATAGCCACAATATAATCTGGGATATTGGTTTGGAGTACATGCCTATTCATGATGGTATTACCCATTCACTATTTTTCTATGGCGATCAGGAATTAAAGAGAAGTGGAGATATTGCCTGGGCCAAAACGGTTGAATTCATCAATTCCAAAAACAACTTCATGTCACTCGCTGACGAGTTGGCTGTTCCTGTACCCAAGACGAGATGCTTCAATAGTGTCGAAGAGATATCGATAACAGATATTAAGGGTTTCCCATACCCATGCTATCTAAAAGCTGCCATTTCAGTTTCAGGCGTGGGCATCTATCGCTGCGAGAACCCAGAAGAGTTGCAACGAGCAATGATGCAGTTTGATTCAAATGTTCCGGTACAACTTCAGCAAGAAGTAAAAACCGATATATTTCTTAACATGCAATACCAGATAGTGGACGGAGTGTGCAGAAGGTTGCTAGCTACGGAACAGATACTCGATGGAACTGCCCACCAGGGCAATGTCTATCCAACACAATATGAACCCTGGAATATTATTGAGCCGATGGCAGAGTGGATGGCGGAAAGGGGTTTCAAAGATATTCTTGCCTTCGATGTCGCAATACAGCATGGAAACAATGAGGTGAAGAGCCTTGCTATCGAGTGCAACCCACGCTACAACGGTGCATCCTATCCCACATTGATAGCAATGAAACTTGATATCAATGAATGGGAATCATGTAATTTCTCTACCAGGCACAATTCTTTGGCAAACCTCGATCTTTCCGGCATTGAATACAATTCGACCACAGGTGAAGGTGTAGTTATAGTCAACTGGGGTCCGATTCTGGTCGGCAAAATAATGCTTATGATTGCGGGAGATGGTGAAGTCCGACAACGAATCAGGCTGGAGTTACAAGAGCGTCTCTGGTAGCGTTAAAGTTTGTAGTAACGAATTACAGAGAACAATGCAAAATACCTTCTCGCTGATGGTGCATGGCGGAGCCGGCGCACTCGACAATGTCAAGGACAATAAAACAGCACTTCGCTACCTGGAGAGTATCCGTACAGTTTTAGAACACGGACGGGATATTCTGGAAAGAGAGGGGAGTGCATTAGAAGCTGTAGAGACCTGTGCGTCACTGCTCGAAGACGATCCTGTATTCAATGCTGGTTGTGGATCTGTACTGAATGAAAACGGCAAGGTTGAAATGGATGCAGCCATTATGGATGGCCGTGATCTTTCAGCTGGTGCGGTAGCCGCCGTTAGCAATATAGCCAATCCCATACAGCTGGCCCGCTTGGTGATGGCAGAGAGTGAGCATGTTCTGCTAATCAGTGATGGCGCCATGAATTTTGCTACTCACTGTGAGATGGCGTTTACACCAGACCACTATTTCTTCACCCCTGACCGTATTCAGCAGCTTGAACAGGCGCGTCTGCAACACCGTATGATGCTCGATCATGATGATAGTGAGGTTGACTCAGAAGATCAGAAATATGGGACAATTGGGGCCATTGCCCGCGATCTCGATGGTAACCTGGCAGCAGCTACTTCCACAGGTGGCATCGTTAATAAGCGCATGGGCAGGGTTGGTGACTCACCAATAATCGGATCGGGTGTGTTTGCCGATAATCAAACATGTGCGGTCTCAACGACTGGATTTGGTGAAGATTTTATGCGTACCGTTCTTGCTAAGACGGTTTCAGATAGTGTGGAAATGTTGCACTACGATGCAAGAAAGGCTGTGGATTATGGTATTGAATATCTGCTACGCAAGGTAAAGGGTCGAGGTGGCTTGATTGTCATCGATCGGCAGGGGAATTGTGCTGCTGATTTTACAACAAAAAAGATGATTCATGGCTGGATTGAGAGATCGGGTGAAAGTCAGGCCAGGTTCTAGATAGGCTATTTTTATCAATTACTGAGATCTTATAAAGTAAAAACTATTCAACAATAATATATCTGAATATTTAATATCGAAAAAAATATGAACAAATAACTATTCCTCCCATGGCTTTGGTGAGTCAGTTCCCATACTGAATCCGATTATTTCCATAAGTATACGGCCATGTTGTGTGGTTATTATGGCGCTTCGTATGCCTGTCCAACTTCCGATACGACCAATCTCAACGACTTTTATTTTTCTTAATTGATGATTATTTTTATCAATCCTCAAAAATAGATCCGGATTGCCAGTTATTTTATCTACTACAATCAAGGTAGATCGCCAACTGGCATCAAAATTATCAGTAACAGGTTCGACGCTATAAGTCGCTTGTGGGTACTGCTCTGACAATATACTATTATCTATAGGTCCAACCCGCCAATCAGCACATGCGCCTACCAGTATTTCCTCCCAAGGCAGTATTGATCCAGGCAAATGAGTGCCTGGTTCTGTAATGAACTCGCCACTGTTATTTTCACATGCTGACGTCTCACCGCCTGGTGAACATTGAAGGCAGCTATTATATGCAGGAATATTCTCCCCGGTTAATCGAAATAAGAGACGATCCCCTGTAGGTTCTGCGTCGCGTGTGGATTGCAGAATGACAACAAGGTGCTCTCCATTTTGGGTATGACTGGTAATTCTTATCTTAACTTGATAATCCTTACCGGAACGGTTTAGAAGATTCTCAAGGTGTTGTATGGTCTCTGTAGTATCTTCAGAGGCATGGTTTTGGTAGAAAGGTATTAGAGTTAAAAACAACACGAAAAAAAGTAGATGGGGTATCTTTAAGAAGAATGACATTACTCTCTTAGTGCCTCATGGATTGAAATATTAAGTGCATAATATATTGGAAGTGCTGCACCAAATAGTGCAATTAATATGGCGGATAAAACCAACCAGACTGCTTGTTCTATAGTGACTACACTTTCGGTGTATACACCCAGTGTCTGCAGATGACTCAACGAGATCTCGAGACCAGTCCAACCAATTAATCCACCCATTACCGCTGCGGTGGCGGAAATTACAGTTGTTTCCAGAATAACCAGCCAAGATATCTGCCAGGCAGACCAGCCAATTGCACGAAATATAGCGATTTCATTGCGTCGTTCACTTACCGACAGTACCATGATTGTGCTAACTATGAGTATTGACAAAAGAATGTTTGAGATCAGAATGACATGACCCAAGCCTCTCACTGCAGAGGTGAGTTGATTGTCGGCAAGGAACTCATCTGTTGTTACTACTTTTAAAATTGGACTGATCTGCTCGATTTGATGAGTAACCACTCTTTTTTGTTGATCCGTTATGCCGGCATCAAGTGCAACAAATATAAATGTGACTTTACCTACTGAGCTGGTTAATTGCTGCAAATCATCCAATCTCATAAATAGCACGCCACTCTCAAAAAAGTTTCCTGCCTCAAAATAGTCAACAATTTTATATTCACCAAAATTAAGTTCGAGATGGTCGCCTATGGATAAATTATTCAGCGAGGCAGCCGTATGGCCGATTAAAATCTCACCGGGATTCAATATCACTCTTTTCCCATCTCGTTGATATTGAACTTCCTGATAAGATGATGGCCAACCATAAACCATTATGCTGTAGTTACTGTCTACCAACAGTGAGTCGGCCAAAAGTGCCTGAACACTCTCTACCCCATCGATAGCCAATATTTCATCAGATATAGAGGTATCTATCCGGCTGGTCATCGGGTTTGTCTTGTTCGCCTGCATTACCATCAGGTCTACCTGGCGTGATTCATATCCAAGCACCAATGTGGATTCCAGTGACTCTGATGTCCCTACCATGGTCATTGCGCCACCTAATGCGACTGCAATACTCAATATTGCAATAAATGCACGTAATGGTCGACATCTGATGTTGTCCAGTATCAGTGAACCCATACCGTATAGGCTATTCTTTACATCGCTATTCACTGGCTGACTGCCTTACCATCTTCTAGATATATAACTCTACTGCAAATCTTTGCGACTTCGGTATCATGAGTTGCTACTATCATTGTTCCCTGATGACTTGATATATATTCAGACAGAGTTTTGAGCAATGTCTCACTTGAGGCGCTGTCAAGATTACCAGTGGGTTCATCTGCCAACAATAAGCGAGGTTTATTGACAATACTTCGACAGAAAGCAACTCTCTGTCTTTCCCCTCCTGAAAGATACTTTGTCTGTACATTAAGCCTGTTGAGCAGGCCAACCTCTTTTAATAGTCGACTGCTTTTAAGGTGTCTTTGATTTGCATCCTTGCATGTAGGAAATAGTGCGAGTTCAACATTTCTTACAGCGCTGAGATGATCCAACAGGTGAAACTGTTGAAATAGAAATCCAATCAATTCACGACGGAAAGTGTCTTTATTCCATTCTGCTATCGATTTGCCTGCAATTTTCAAAACGCCGGAAGTAGCTATTTCATAACCTGCAATAAGGTTAAGTAGCGTCGATTTTCCGCTTCCTGACGGACCCAGCAAGGCAACAGTTTCACCTTCTGAAATTGATAGGGATACGTCAGCTAATGCACTGATAACTCCATTATATACACAACTGATATTTTCAAGTTGTATAAACGTCACTTCCAGTTCCTGTTAGCGACTGGTATTGATTCACGTAATTGGCTTGTTTTTATTCTTCGTAGATATATTGATGGAGCTAATATCATAACTGTTAAGACTAAAGGCAAAATACTATCCAGTCTGTCTGCGATTATTACAAGTGCAACTATAACCCATACCATAAACAGACCAATCAGGAATGTATCCAGTGATCTATGCGACAACCTGTCAGGTTTATGCCAACGATGCTGCAGGTAAAAGAATAATGAATAGATGATTATTCCAATTATGAACCATCCAAAAAAATTAGAAACTGGCGCTCCGTAGTAGAGTCCTTGCTGATTCCATGCCCAGGAATTGGTATAAAGCGAGAGTGGCTCAAGATAGAAGTCGCAGGAGGTAAGTATCAATGCACAAAAGAACACCTGTTTGGAAAAAGTGATACAGAATAGGCGAGATATCGGTTTGGCATTACTGGAGTCTCTGCTGTGATCAAATCTTTTCTCAACCAGCCAGGGGCGCATTAACACCAGTGGAATACAGCTGAATATAAACCAGGCGAGGGGGATGACAAGTGGTAATGCGTTAGCTATTCTTGGTTCGATGTCCGGGTTGTAGCGATATAAGTCACCAAACAAATAGCCATTCTGTAAGCCCCAGAGTTCTCCAAAGGATGAGATGGAGATGGTCAAAATAAATAAAATCACTGCCTGAGTGAGGGACCATACAAGTGTTACGTAAATAAAGAATGCTAAAGCTGCGACCATAATTATGATCAGAAGCGGGGTAGATGCCTGTGCCCAGTCATAGCTCAAGCTAAATGGAAATATATAGATAAACCGGGCTAACATTAAGCTGGCTAAGAGAAATAGTGTGAATGCTGTTATCTGAAGCCATCGATTACGAGTTGACAATTTAGCAAGTTGTAACATTTTTAATATTATCGTCAACTCGTTTTGTACGAACTGTCACTATCCAGTTACTGAAACAGCGCTGGTATACTCTGATAGAGTATACTTTGTTTAATAAGAATCTATTTTAATATTGAGACTAAACCCTGGCTAAAACAACCTCTACAATATAACTATATTTGATTTACATCATAAAGATACAATATATAACTGCAACCAATAAGATTATGGTAATACCTGAGAAAAATAATCTTCTATTATCTACAGGTGGGCTGGCATAAAACAACAAATTCTTCTATCTATTCTTTGATTTATTTCGGGGTAAGAATAAGAATCCTGATCTTCTGCTGATATAAACCGACTGCAATGAGTTTCACGGTTAATCAACTACAGCCTGCTCGATTAGTGTTAACAGGCCCTATATGGAGACTGATTCAAAACTTGTTGTGTTGATAAGCAGGGAAGATACGCTGTTTTGGGTATAAAAGAAGCAGCACTCCTGCTACTGTTCCCGCCAGATGTGCAGCAGGAAAGGGAGGCCAGGAAATATGGGTAATCATGGATATACCGGACAGGAGCTCAAGTATCAGCTTGCCCAAGCAGATCATGGCTGCAATAACTACCCAACCTGAACGGGTTTCCCGCCAATAGTGATAGAGTGCGACGACCAAAAGGGTATTGAGTACCCCCGAAAGTCCACAATACCTGGTCACATGAGACCAGTCAGATAAGAGTAATATATCGACCCCTGCTATTCCTGCCAGTATGGCCATAAACCATATATACTTTGATTGTCCTTCCAAATAACTCCCAAGAACTACCAGAGCTATCGCATTCCATAACCAATGTTCCCAGTCAGAATGGACAAAATGCCCTGAAAACAGTCGCCACCACTCTCCTGATAGAGCTGGATAGAGTTCAAAGTAGAATTCACTATGATGTTGCGGTATGGCCATCATAAATGCAGTAAGCAATACGCTAGCTATTGTGAGAGTTGGAAGTCTCATTAATGACTCCTTCAGCGGCCAGGCCGAAGCCTGGCGCTTTCAGTTTAGGAATTACGACGATGAAGGCTGGCTTTCCACAATGGAATAAGCAGTAACAGCAACCAAGGCCCTAATGCACCACCACCGCTGTGACCAGACGATGAAGGATATGCACGTGGCTTTGTATACATAGGCTGCTGAGTATCAACTCTGTTGTTGACCACTGGTGCTGAACTTCGTTGTTGGCGAGCAGCTTGTTCTTTTGTAACCCTGGCCTGATTCAGTCGGTCGATGCCATAGTTCTGGAACTGTTCCTCACGCACAACCAGCATTGATGTGTAGTCAGTAACCAGGCTGTACTCTTTAGCTACATCGACTATTGCCTGACGACTGTCAGGGTCTTCACCCAGATAGTCAATCTGGTTTTGTAAATCCTCTATTGTGGCGAAGGCCCAGAGCCGTTCAATTTCAGGATTGAGTGTGCTTTGATTTGGAAATTCAAATCGTGTGGAATATTCGGTAGGCTGGCCTGAAACTTTGCCGCTGATAGTCACATCAGCAATACCATCACCCCAGTAGTGGCCAAACAGAGTCAACTGCTGGCCTCGATAGAGAGAGCCAATTTGTGCCGGGGTTAAATCCTTGACCTTTACACCACGGAATTTTACATCGATATCGTGCAACGCTTGATGGGTTAGTTTGTCTGTGGCCAGCATCAGTTGACCAACAATATCGTCACTATTAGAGACATTGATTGAGAATCCGTTGGAGATTTTGGCCATTCCTTCCAATAACGGACGGTTGGCGCTGTTTCCCATGACAAAGCTGAATAGCCTGACGTCATACTGTTCGAGGAGTTTGAGAAAGTTTTTCTTCTCCGTGGTACCCACATTGGCAACACCATCGGTGACCAGAATTATGGCGCTGGAGCGATCTGAATCAAGTGTTTTGATACCACGCTCCAGACCGGCATAGAGATTTGTACCGCCAGATGGATTTGTGTTCTCAAGTTTGCTTAGTATCTGTTGAACATTTTCTCTATTTGCCTGTTGATAACCAGAGGTGATTCTCTTTGCATGGTTATTGAACAAAATAATCTGAAAACGATCTTTATCTGAGAGATTTGTTAGTCCTTTGCGAACACCCTCAACCAGGCTTTGATATTTACCTTTCATGGATCCTGAGAGATCGAGAACGAAAACCCAGTCTCTACCTTCATTTATGGAAGCAAGGTCATCACCCGGAGTTACAGTTAGCATAAATGTACCTCGCTCTTTTCCAGGTTCCTTGTGAGTGACCATATCAACGCTGCCTGGCAGTCCCTGTTGATGTCGCCAGTAGACCACAATGTCCTTATCAAGTTTCTGTATAACTGCAGGAGTTGATTGAGTCTGCTCTTGCTCCTCACCTGCCTGTCCATTTTGCAGAGAAACAGACCACTCTTGCGGGGAGGTTGAAGTGGCTGAGGCTTGTTGATGATGAGGTAGTCGTATTTCATCGATGGGGTAGGAGGAGCGCAGTTTCATATTGAAACTGAAGGCTTCCGTGACGACATCATTGTAGCTCCAGAAGGCTAGACGCTGTTCATCCACACCCCCCTCTTCCAGAGGGTAGACATAGCGACCTATACCGCTATCTACATGAGCAGGCTGGATATAGACGAGCTTGATTCTGACATCCTGCTGTGGCTTTACAGGGTAAACAGAGCTATCGAATGTACGGTAGCTATCCTGCTCGGTAAGGGCAGACTCTCTACCTTGGCTGCGCTCCTGTTGATAGATTTCTCTCGCTTTCTGCTTCTCGAGTACTTCGCCGGTAACAGGCTTGCCATCAATCCAGTAGGTGAACTCACCTACGGAAGCTTTTTCAGGTACTGGGAAGGAGTAGATGGCTTCGAGTTCTGAGTTGTTTGGATTGTAGAAAACCTGTTCGACGGAAGTAACGGCGTAACCATCCTCAATGGTGACATCAACATGATGTTGCCTTATCTCCAGCTGCGGGAGATTCGCGGTTTTTGGGGTCATCAGGCCTGCTGCAATCGCGTTTTGTCCAGCTAGCAGCGAGATACCTAAAACCAAGTATTTGGCCTGCTTTAATAGGGTGTTCATGATAAAGCTCCATTTTAGAAAGTGGATTGATCTCCATCGCGGAGTCAAGCTAACAGTAGCGATAGGGCTTAAATAAATAAACCAAATAGTGAAAAGGTCTGTATTATTGATCTAAAAGTACTGTATATTGGCACTATTGGCCGCTCAGTAAATTCGGAGGTGACTGTGAGTCAGGTTGTTGCGTTGCTTGAAACCTTAAAACTGGAATTACGATCCAAGGGGATTACCTATCGGGATATTGCCGCTCAATTGGCCTTGTCGGAAAACAGCGTCAAACGTCTATTTGCGGAAAAGAGTTTTTCTGTGGCGCGACTCGAGCGAGTCTGTGAACTGATTGACCTGGAGCTTTCAGATCTGGTTCAGAAAATGGTTGAGGGGCGAGAGCGCATCAATATGCTGACAGAGGATCAGGAACGAGAGATGGTGGGGAATACCAAACTGTTGTTGGTGGCAATCTGCATCTTTAACTACTGGCGCTTTGATCAGATCCTTGCAGAGTATGATCTAACTGAGACTGAACTTATCCAGTTGTTGGTGAAGTTGGATCGTTTACGGATTATTGATCTTTTGCCGCTTAATCGTATTAAGTTGGTGGTCGATAAAAAATTTACCTGGCGGACCAATGGGCCGATACAGAATTACTTTCAACAGTATGCTCAGCCTGAGTTTCTGAATGCCAAATTTCTTGAGGAGGATGAAGCTCTGATTTTCTCTAACGGGGTTTTGTCTGAGAGTTCAAGAATTGCTATGTTGAGGCAGTTAAAAAAGGTCTCAGGAGAGTTTTTTCGTCTACATGAGGAGGATGCGGCTCTGCCCCTGAACCAGCGGCAGGGCACCAGTTTGATGTTGGCCCTGCGGCCTTGGGATTTTAGTGTATTTCGAGAGTTGCGCCGGGATGATAGTTCGATACTATCCCGTTAACACGTCTTTACTCCAGAAGCAGACTTGAGGCTCTAACAGTTTGAATTTAACAAGACAGGCACTGATTGTTTAATGCGGTTTACGCATCAATTCTATTAAATAGATGACACTCATACCCTCTCCTCAACCCCTCTCCCATAAAGGGAGAGGGGCTTTAGGAAATAATCAGCATGATACTCACACCCTATTACCAATCCCTCTCCTGCAAGGAAGAGGGACTTTTAAGAGATTAGTGACCAGTAATAAAATTCTGAATTCGTCGGATAAATTTACAAGCCAGTCATTCAGCAACTACTAACTACTTGATTTTATGTGCTGGCCTGCTTTTTGCGTATTAAAAAGGCATAAGGCATGTTTACAACTCTATTTCCTTTTGAGAATGTCCAAGACTTAAATATTCTTCTTGGGAAGAGCTGAGAGAGTCGTAATTTTAAGTATATTGCAGATATGGAATGCGAATTATGAATAACTTGGAAACCTATTCTCATGCAACCAAGAAACAGTGTGATTATTTTCGGCAGAAGATCGAGAGACATACTCCACCTAAAAGCAACACTGATGAGCGGATGATTGGCATCTATAAGCGCCTATTGATCAGAGATCGTTCCTATCTGCATAATCTGGAACTGTTGAAGATCAAGGAAACCCTGCGTACAGAAGCCCTTAATATTTTACCCAATATGCCTGACAAGATACCGGAGTGCTCCTCTTCGCTGGATCTGGATGAGTTTAAGCTTCTACTGGATGAAAATTTAGAATCAATTTGAACTTACTAACCAGACCATAACTATTTACACACAACGGCCTGTCATTAAAAATCAAAAGAGAGGGGCAACATGCGTGGCTTTAGCTCGGTGTTGTGGCTTTTGACAAGGTGGCATTGCCGGCAAGCCACGCTTGTAGCGAAATTTTAGAGGCTTATGGTGGGGCATGGCCCCACCCTACAGTGCTGGAACAAAGTTTAGCGATACCGATTGAGTCAAATGAATAACCCCACCATACCCAACTACTATGCTGACATACTCAATCAACATAGTGTAATCGTATTGGCCAACTGTAGGGTGGGGCCATACCCCACCTTAAAAAGTTGAGTGTAGTATGAGTTCAGGTTCTATTTACTCTTAGTCTATTATAATAGCCAATAAACATTACTATTGTTTATCAGGCATCTTAATCGAACTGAGTCTATTAATACTTCTGGCCTGGTAAGTATCTGTCACACAGATCTCCTCATCTTCAAAGTATGATTGAGAAACTTGCTCTCCATCCAGGGTAGGGGGGTCCATACCATTAGCAGTGAAATTTTTTATGATGTTAAAAAAAGAAGGCCGGTAACATGGTGTCTACCGGCCTTTTTGTTGGTGCCTACCTAACCAGTTCAGCTGGTCTATTATTAATGAACTTAATTACACCCAGTTGTACTGGTCAGTGCTCTACTACTTCATTGAGCTGCAAAGTCCTGCGTCCAGTAGATTCCATATGAACCGCTGCCATTTACAATACCAACTCCTATATCTTTAAAATTGGCATTCATCAAATTGGCACAATGCCCAGGACTTGTGAGCCAGCCGTCCATAACTGACTCGGCATCTCTGTAGCCTGCGGCAATATTCTCACCATAGGTTCTCCAGACATAACCACTATCACTGATACGGTCACCGGGGCTGCTGCCATCCTCACCAGTATGACTGAAGAAGTTATTTTCAGCCATGGATGCGGAGTGACCATAAGCTGCGCTTTCAAGCTGGCAATTCCATGCCAATGTAGTCGTAGCCTGATAACTTTCAGTTCCGCAACTACGAGTTTGTGCGCGAGCATTGTTCACCAGAGTCAGCATCTGTTTATCTGCTTCATCCATACACGCATCGATTGTATCTTGAGTAGTTGCGCCTAGATTGAATCCTGAGTTATCACCAGTTCCCTCATCAGGGGTGTCGTCAGCACTGTCATCCTGGTTCTCATCACTGCCCTCGTCAGGGTTGTCGTCGGCACTGTCATCCGGGTTCTCATCACTGCCCTCGTCAGAGTTGTCGTTAGTACCGTCATCCGGGTTGTCGTCAACACCATCATCGGGAATATCATCAGTGTTATCGTCACTGATCGCTGTCACGAACTGCCAGCTCTCGGAAAGTGCTGGATTCCCCGCTATATCCTGGACACCCTCTCCTATGGTGACTGTGTATTGTGTACCATCAAGTAATTCTCTGTTGGGAGAAAAAATTATGCTGTGACTGACATCGTCATAGATGACACTGCCAGGAATCAGTGATCCACTGTGAGTAAGAGTAAGGCTTGTCTCATCGATGCTACTCTCTGAAAGTGCTTCATTGAATGTGACGCTTACTTCTGAGTTGATCGGAGTATCTACTTGATCTGAAACAGGGTATCGGTGGCTGACCAATGGCGGACTGCTGTCAGCAACAGGAGAGATTTGAAGACTGAAACCTGTCAGGTCTGCTGACTTTCCATCAAACACTATCAGATAGAACAAAAATTGCGTTGGCTCAGTAACCTGGGGTGCAACAAATGTCAGGGTGTCTTCGAAGCGATTATCAATTGGTAACGCAGGTCCTTTGGCTTGTCTCCAAAAATATCTGAGAGTATCACCATCTTCATCATAGGAGTCACTGCCATCAAGAGTCACTGTCTCACCAGAAAAAGAGGTATGGTTACCGGTTATATCAGCAACTGGTCTGCTGTTCGATCTCCATTTGTCTCTTGATCTTCTGAATTTTGATTTAGAAGCCGTTGCTTCATTACCATTGTAAGCGTCAGCACTATATTGAGAGCTATTGAGATTTTCAGCCTCTTGCTGTTCTCTGTCGTTGGTACTGGATGTGTTGTTTTCAGAATCACTACCACACCCGGTTGCAACAGCGAAAACCATTGCGGCAGTAGTTATCAAGGGTAAGTTATATATTTCCTTCATGGATCCTTCTCCTAATTATTATCACGATCGGCCACATCAGAGCGATGAGTGCTGACCTGGTTTTATGATACTTATGGGGGGAAGGTAAAATAGGGCGCTGTTCTCAAAGAAGTTATAGGTGGGGGAGATTTTTAGGATTTTATAAATAAAGTGTTAGCCAGTTCCCAGCATCCCAGGGTCTGTTAACACAAATTGAAATAGCCGCTTTCTGAATATCAATTCTGGTGTTTGTAAGAGTCTACTAAACTGATGCCAGAATGGTGGTAGCCATAGTAAATGGAAGGTTTACTTAGTATTGGCCTGCCTTGGGGAAACATTATGTATCAGGCGGTAGAACACCAGAATGGCTTGCCAAAATATGTGATATGGGGCACACTTTTTAAGTGTAAAGCACTATCCATGAAATCTAAAATTCTGCAATAACAGGAACAATAAATATGAGAAAAACAGTCGTTGCTATCTGTGTTTCATTACTCTTCTTTTCCCTGAACGCTCAGGCCGAGCAACAACATGGAATGCATGATTTTCCTCAAATGATGAAACATGCCAGTCCAATGCCGAACTACATGAAGGTTGTAAAACAGCATGAGGCGGCACTGGATCTTAGTGAAGAGCAGTCTAAAGAGTTAGCTGCCTGGCGAGAAAGTCACGGTAAGCCTATGCATGCAAAAGTGGCACAAATTACCGAGCTGGAGAAGAGTATCTATGACGCTACAATGGCTGGTAAAAGTAAAGCCGAAATATTGGACTTGGCTTCTAAGATGCTAGAGTTGCGTAGCACTATTATCAGCACAAAAATTGACTGTAGAGATAATATGAAACGAGTCCTCTCTGAGGAACAATTTGCAAAAGTTGTGAAATTATATAGTGGATCTTAGGTATTGAGCAGACAATGTGCCCCGCTTTAATGCGGGGCTATTTGTAATAGACTGAGCTAATATCTGTTTATATCGGCTATATCTGGCATGAGATTGATATACTGTTTCCCTATAAGTGGGAACAGAATATCGAATGAGAGCACTGCCGTCTTATTAACTCTCCTCCGCTCCAGATGCTGGTTGGAAATATAGCCTCAGCCCTCCTTCGGGGCGTGGCTCGCAGGCAGTGGCCCATCCCTTGATAAGGACGTAACACTGGGCTGAGTTAGAGAAATATACGCTATAAAACCCAGGCATCAAGCACAAAAAATGTGATCAGCAGGGGGAAGATAGTAGAGAAAAGGATGCTTCCGATGCCAATGATTATCTCAGTAACCGTCAAAAACCGCGGTTGATCGGCCCAGCGATCCTGCACATTGGCTCGATAATCCTTGTCGAAAAGATATCTCCACCCTACGGAATAGTCGATATAACTTGAATTGCGGTAAGGTCTTAAGGAGTTTGTATTCATTGGCATAACTCTCGATTAAGCTATTGGGCATGTCTATCGCACTGTTTGATGAGTACGAAATCCGATTCGCAGAACAAAAACTCAGCGCGTCAATCGCTCTTCAGCACACATAATGATCGCAGAAAAAGATTGCAGTATTATGAAAGTAATGTGACTTAAACTGATTAATAGAAGGGCCCTAAAGGGGGGGTATGAAACTGGTTTTATTACCTGGTCTTGATGGTACAGGACGGCTTTTTAGGCGATTTATTGAGGAATATCATGGTGATGTAGAATTAATTCCTTTACCTGACTGTACTTCTCAGGATTATCAGTCGTTAGCTGAGAGCCTGATGCTGAAGCTGCCCCAGGAGCCTTTTGTGGTGTTGGCTGAGTCATTTTCCGGAGGTATAGCGACCTATATCCTCGAAGCGAAGCCTTACCATTTAAAGGGCGTCATCTTCGTCGCCAGTTTTATCTCGCCACCAAGACCTCTGTTACTGTTTTTAATGCAGATGGTGCCTCTGAAGCGGGTAGTGAACTTTCCCATACCGAAATACCTGCTCAAGCTGTTTCTGCTTGGAAGTGAAGCCACAGATGAGTTGATACTGGAGTTTCTGCAAACCATCAGGGAGGTACCAGAGCATCTGCTTACGCAGAGGGTGAGCCAGATCAGAACCATGGCGCTACCCATCAATAGTGTGGAGAAGCCAGTAGCAGTAATAGAGGCCGCTGATGACAGACTGGTTGATCGGGCCCATTCTTTAGAACTGCTACAGAGGTACGAAGGGGCTAGTCACTATAAACTTGCTGGTCCCCATTTTATTCTTCAGGCTAAGCCTCGGTCAGCTGCAGAGTTGATTTTCCGCTTGGTATCTAATCTTGATTATGGATCATTCGGCAGGTGAAAGGCAGGCTGAAAAACAGTTGAAATAATTTTGAATCCATCTTTCGACTCGTCCCGTATAGGTAACTGAAAGCTGAAACATCAGCTCTTAATTAAAACGAGGAAATCGAAAATGAAAACATTAATTATCACAGCAGCCATGATTCTTTCATCTAATTTGTATGCCGGTGGATTCGATGTCACAGGACAAAACCCGGATCTGTATGACGGTCATGCAAACTCCACAAGATTGGCTACAGCTGTACAGCCTGGTATCGGCGACTCCTATGGTAACTCGATCCTTCATTCGGGTGGCTATGCAAAGACGAGTCACAGGGTACAGGGCGGAGTAGATGAAGGTTACGGTAGTATCCTGATCGATGTTGGTACACCGCTCAACTGGTAAAGTGGATAGTGTTAACAGGTCCTAGTGTGGTGCGTCATACTAGCGGGATTGCAGGTTGGATGAGCAGAAGGATCTCTTGATATGCCTGGAAGATGTTTGTGAGTAGTGGTGATAGATTGCCGCCAATTCATAGCTATAATTCTCTTTGCTCATCCTTTGCCTGCCCTGTGATTCAAAAGGGCCGGTATTCGCCAACAAGAGGTGTAATGTGCTTTCTCGCCTGGGAGTAGTCTTTGTTGCACTGATCTTTTCTATATCAGCCTGTACCTCAGTGGATGAAAAAGCATCGAGTGGGGGAAGTTTGATTCCTGGAGCCCATATGGCTCAGGTTCGCTCGGAATCTTTGAAGTTGATCGAGCGAATGCTTGAAGAGGAGTTTGTACCCGGTATCAGTGTTGCTCTTGTTAATAGTGAGGGTACGCTTTGGGTCGAAGGTTTTGGGGATGCAGACAGTCGTACCGGTGAGCTGGTAACTGCAGATACGGTGTTTCGTGCAGGTTCGCTGAGCAAACCGGTAACTGCATTGGGTATCATGCAGCTTGTGGCGGATGGCCGCGTAGATCTCGATGCGCCCCTCAAAGAGCAGCTTGACATGTTTTCAATTCGTCGCCGTGAATCTTCTGCGATGTCAGTCACGCCAAGACAATTATTAAGCCATCGTAGTGGTTTGCCCAGTGATCTGCGTAAAGGGATGTATACCGATACCTATTTCACCAAGGTGACAGAACTGCTGCGTAATGAATATGCTGCTTATCATCCCAACAAGGTTTATAGCTACTCAAACCTCGGTTATGACTTATTGGGTCATTTAATCGAATCACAAACCTCTGAGCGATATGCCGAATATATGAGGCAGAATCTGTTCGAACCGTTGGGGATGTCAAGTAGTGGTTTTTTACTGACAAAGGAGATGCGGCAGCAACTCTCTTCCGGACATCTGGATGGTCAGGTCAGGCCTTTACCCCCACTGCGGGATATGCCTGCTCTTGGCCTCTATATGTCTGCTCGGGATGCGGGCAGACTTATGACCCGTATTCTGCAGCGCGATTTACCTGGTGTCTCTGCGCCTCTGATTGAGCAGATGTGGCGCCCGCAAAATGTAGATGGTGAGATCTCCCTGGGTATCTCACCGGGAATGGGTTGGTTTCTACAAGACTATGCAAACACTGGACGACAGGTTCGCCATGGCGGCAGTACCCTGCTGTTTGGCGCAGAGATGGTGTTATTGCCCAAGCATGGTTTAGGGGTGGCTGTGTTGGCAAATGGTGCTGGAAGTAATCGAATGGCCCGTGAATTGGCAACTACTATTTTAACTCTTGCATTGATGGTTCAGGGTGGGGAGAGTCATCAACAGCCTCTGCAGTTGACTGAGCAGGATAACCCTCAGTTTGAAACCCCATCTGGTGGCTATGCGACGGATCTTGGTTTGCTGATGGTGGATCCAGAACACCCCAGGCTTTGCGCCTGCATTATAGAACGCATTCTTGATCTGGTTCGATTTGATGATGGCAGCTTGGGATTGACTCAACAGAGTATCGACAGCCTTCCAGATGGCTATCGGGTGCTGGGGGATTTACGATTCAAATCACGCCAGCAAAATGGTATGGATCTATTGGTCGCCCACCGGGGAGAGGAGGAGATTATTCTTGGCAATAAGATCGAGTCAGATCCTTGGGAGACGGTTTGGCGCAAGCGCCTGGGAAGTTATAGAACTATAAATCCTGATGGTGATTTCTCGATCCAGGATCTCCATCTAAGTGAAGAGAGCGGTGTGTTATGTCTGCACTATCGAGCACCACATCTTAGTGAAAGTCTGGTTAGACTGCCTCTGCAGCCGGTCTCAGAGAATGAGGCTGTTATACAGGGATTTGGACGCGGAAGGGGGGAGACGGTGCAAATTGTTGAAATCAACGGAAAGCAGTGTCTGAAGTTCTCTGGTTTCATGGGTGAACCTATTAATCAGGAGTGATGCAATCTATATCAAAGCCTCTTCTGCTTGCTGCTAAAGCGTCAGCCCAGTACCCTTAGGGTTGGTTTCAGACCCTCGGAGGGGGCAATGGAAAATGGGGATCTAGATCCACAGCAAGCGATTAAAAAGCGCAATGAGGAACTCGAATCGCTACTTGCTGCATGTGCGCTAAATGATCGCAAGGCCTTCGCGCGTTTGTATCGCATGACTTCGGCGAAACTATATGGCGTGGTATTACGTATATTAATTAGGGATGATTTGGCGCAGGACTGTTTGCAGGATGCCTACGTCAAGATCTGGAACAATGCAGCCAGCTACCGCGCCTATATGGCTGCACCGCTGACTTGGATGTCGACCATTGCGCGCAATCAGGCTTTGGATCTGCTGCGCAAAAGAAAACGGGAAGTCATGGATCGTGATGACAAAAGTGTGCCGGAGCAGGTAGATGGTGCACCTTTGCCACCGGATAGCCTCTCTCATAGTGATGATGGTCGTCGACTGGAGGAGTGTCTTGGACAATTGAAGGATCAACAGCGACAAGTGCTGGTGTTGGCCTATTTCAAAGGGTTAACTCATGATGAGTTGGCATCCCACACGGATACACCACTCGGTACTGTCAAGACATGGATACGTCGTGGTTTGAATCAACTTAGGAGGTGTCTGGAAAATGATGCCTAAAGATGAAAAATTAGATAGCAATACTCTGGCAGGTGAGTATGTTCTCGGAACCCTTGAAGGAGAAGAACGAGAGGATTTCAAGCGCCAGCTGCAAAATGATATCAGACTCCAGGAGGAGGTAGATGCCTGGGAGCTGCGATTTGCGCCGATGCTCGAGAGTATTGATCCTGTTGCGCCACCAGCTTCTGTTTGGGAAGGTGTGGAGTCGCGCCTGACGCCTGTCCGGGAATCCCATCTGGATGAGTCCTCGGCAACGAGTGTATGGGATAGCCTCGGTTTCTGGCGTAATCTGGGTATGATGGCCACGACACTGGTAGTTGCACTTGGCATCGTGCTGATGAGCGGCCAGCCTGGGTCGGAGATGAACAGTCTGTTGGTGGTCATGAATGATCAGGATCGAACAGGATGGGTGGTTGCTGCTCGACCCAATCATGATTTGGTCAAAGTCAGTGCTGTGGAGCCCACACAATTACCATCCGGTAAGGTGTGTCAATTGTGGATGGAGGATCAGAATGGGAATTTACACGCTGTAGGGGTGCTGCCCCATGATGGTAGCCAGGAGTTGGCGCTACCTATGATGCCTAAAGCTAAAAGTGCTTTTAAGGTCTCTGTTGAGGAGATGGAAGATATGCCTACAGATAAACCGAAGGGTGACATTGTCTTCGAGGGTAAGCTGACAGAGATATAAGCCACTCTCTCCATATGCAGAGTCTGTATAGCAACCCGGATCTAAAAAATCCGGGTTTTTGGTATATTTGTCAATCGGTTGCTCAAGGTCAACCGTAGATCAGCCATATCTTGTATACTCCCGCGCGATTCAAGTTGATATATTGAACGGTATTTTAATTAAAAATTTTGATGATTGTTTTTGTAGTAAGGATTTAGGTCGGGATGACGCTAACAGCAATATAGGCGGATTTGGGAATAGTTACCCATTTTCAATGCCTTCTAAAACAGATCTAGCTTTGAAGCACCATTTTAAGCCCCTGCTATAGAACTTAGTGGGGCAAGAATTTCGATAAGGTATAGAGGTAGGGAATCACTACAGGAGTAGCTTTTATCGGTTGGATGGGCTCTCGAATATGTATGCAATATGTTGAATTAAAATGAAAAATAGGGAATGCTCTTGAAGAGCATTACATCTTTTTTGCCTGGTCTCGACTCCTATCGGGGTCGCTATGCCTATTTGGCAGTATTGGTTGGTGCAGTGCTGCTCGCCTTTGCATTATTGGGCTGGAATCTCGTCAAAACATCCACTCAGTCACAGATATCTAATATCACCTCCAGAACCCTGGCCTCTGGTGTTCTGGCAGATGCTCAGACACAACTGAATAATATAGAAAGTCACTTGCAAAGAATCCTCATCGATCCCAAGAAAGAGGATCTGGACGATACCAAACATGGGTTGAGGCAATTGGGTGAGATCCTCAATGACCTTGCTGAAGCGCTACAGCGACTACCAGCAGGAGACCCGAACGTCGCCAAGGCCCTGCTGGATGATCGGAATAAACTACATCGTAAAACCTATCAACTTATAGAAGTACGACGGGATGTTCAGGCTTGGTTTCCTGCTATGAAACTCATGTTGGAGGAGATGTATCCCTACAACCAGAGAGTGCTTGGGCATCTACAGCTACTCCTTCATGAGGCTGAATACAGCCCCGATAGTAAGGACGACCTGATTGTGCAGGTCTCATCCATGCAGCGACTTTGGCTTGGGTTGACAGCAGAATTTCGGTTGGTGATAGCGAATCGGTTTGGTCTCTTTATGTCTGAGTCTGCGCCACTGCCGGAAAATCGCTATGACACTATTCTTGACTATGCTGATCGATTTATGGAACGTTTGAGATTCCTTCAGGATCACTATGATCGTGTCAAACCCAGTTTTACCATGATGGATACTCTGAGCAGAATCGAGGTCGATTCTGCCACCTGGATGAACGACTTTAATAAAGTCAAAGAGGTTATGAATACACCAACATGGCGTAGAGATCTGAACTTTATGAGAGATCAGGTCGATCCATTGTTAAAAACCATGCGTCAACGAATGTCGATTATCGATCTGGGTCTGGATGCACAATCGGCAGAGGATATAACCCGGCTGGCACAAACGGCGAAGCGTTTATCGACCTCTATATTGTTCTTGGCCTTGATGGGCTTGTTAATGCTTGTTCTTGCCTATCAATTCATAAAACGTAATCTGCTGCAGCCGATAGCTGAAACCGCTCTGGCATTGAAGATGGAAGCAAGTGGTTCATTAGAGGCCACAACTCAGCCAAGATCTAATCTTAAGGAAACCAAAGATCTGGTGGAGGCATTTAGTGAAATGCGCCGACAAGTACATAGCCGGCAGAGCCATCTTGACCACATGGTACATCATGACGCATTAACTCAATTACCAAATCGTGTACTGTTCAGGGATCGTCTTGCGCATGCCCTGGAGATCGCACTTAGAGGTGAGTTTTTAGTTGGCTTGATGTTTCTCGATTTAGATCGATTCAAGCAGGTTAATGACAGTTTGGGGCACTTGGTCGGTGACGAGTTGCTGAAAGTGATTGCCGAGCGCCTGACCTCTTTGATGCGTAGCTCGGATACTGTGGCCAGATTAAGTGGTGATGAGTTTGCGGTCCTTATTGAAGGTATCAGCAGCCGTGAAGATATGGAGCCTTTGGCAGAAAAGATCCTGAACGCCATCAAAGCACCGATAACCATTGCAAAAAACGAACTGCGGGTGTCGGCGTCTATCGGTATTGCCATAGCGCCCTATGATGATGTCTCAGTGGAGTATCTACTAAGAGATGCTGATACTGCAATGTATGAGGCCAAGCGTCAGGGGCGGTCAGCCTATCGCTTTTTTAGTGGAGATATGACCGCCCGAGCCTCTAAAAGTCTGATGTTGGAAAATGATATCCGCAACGCAGTAGATTCCGGGCAGTTCACATATCACTTTCAGCCTATTGTGGAAACGTATACCGGCAGGTTGTTCTGTTTTGAAGCGCTGCTGCGTTGGGAGCACCCTGATCGTGGCCTGCTCGATCCTGATTCATTTCTCACGGTGTTGGATGAGACCGGGCTTATCAACACTCTGTTTGAGCCGATGCTGGTACATGCAATTGCTTTCCAGCGGGAGCAGAGTCTGTTACGCGATGAGACCGTCGCAATATCGATTAATCTCTCAGCCAGATTACTCAACGACCCTACATTCTGCAGAGGTTTGCTGGAAAGTCTGGTAAATGGTGAGATTCCGCTTGGGAGTTTGATTCTGGAAATAACTGAAGATACCCTCACCCAGGAACTTGCTGAAGCCGACGTTTTTCTTCAACAGGCGAAAGCGCTTGGTGCGAGAATAGCGCTGGATGATTTTGGCACCGGACAGGCGTCCCTCAGCCATCTGCGTCAATTCCCATTTGATCTGTTGAAGATAGATAGGGATTTCATAAAAAATGTTAACGCCGACAATTATGATGCCAGTCTTGTTACCGCGATGATTCAACTGGCCCATGCCTTTCGGATCGACGTGATTGCGGAAGGTGTTGAAAGTGAATCTCAACTGGAATTCTTACAGCAGCAGGATTGCGACTTTATTCAGGGCTATCTGGTTGGATTTCCTCAACATGCGGAGGAACCTGTTGAACCCATAGGGCATATTCCGCTGTTTCAAACATGAGTCCAGTTGAGGTACCCCATTATAAATAACGGGTTAATAATTACTTCTTCTTGTGGGAAAGCCCTTGACAGCAGGGTGAAAGTACCGTAGATTTCGCGCTCCACTTTGCAGGTGGCCTCCAGATATTGGAGCCTTTTGTGAAGACCTGTCCCCATCGTCTAGAGGCCTAGGACACTGGCCTTTCACGCCGGTAACAGGGGTTCGACTCCCCTTGGGGACGCCATAAATTCGTAGAGACGATTTTGTTGGTTGTTCTGGATTGCATCTGCAATCATACCGTGCCTATCCCTGCGATCTCAATCTGCTCTCAGCCAATCTCATAAATACCCTGTTTTCAAGCCGCCGCATTTGCATCATTCATCTATAGATTTGATTTACACCAGTAAGCCCAGTCAATATCCGTAATAAGCAACTCATTTGGGTATGCTTTTCTGGAGACAATTTTTATATGAAAATGAACGACCCGTTCGGACGCATGCAAAGACGTCATCAACAAGGCTATGAGATGATGCGGGATGCACTTCGCGAGGCAGAGATCGATTCGCCCGTTCAAGCAGAGGAAGCTATCAGGCAGGCATGGAAACGCGGGTTTAAGTTTATGGGTGTGGGTATGCTGGTACTGTTGTTTATACTCTTATTTATACCCACCGCAGCACCGCTGATTCTTGTGTTGGCAATGCTAATGGTGGTCTGGGTGGTCAGTTCAAACTTAAATGGTCAGAAATACATCAAGCGTTACATTGAAGAGGAGCTGAAACGCTGATGCAGCTTGTGATATATCAGCTATATCAACTATCAGTAAATTAATACTCTGACAAAAACCATACCTCTGTTTTAAAAGGAAGCTGATTACAAATTTTATATTCTTGGTAGGGTGGGGCCATGCCCCACCAAAAGGCGCTAGAAGATTAAGGTTTTTAAGTCAGTTTGAGTGTTTATCAATCTAAAATACGCTTTGATAAATAGATTGTTTTTCGGGCTTAAAGATTGGCTTTAAATTTGAAAAAAGGTTGTATACAAAGTAACCAATAAGTTGTCTCAATAAATAGGCTGAACAATCGACCCAATCAAGGGTCTGCATTATGTATTTCTTTATTAATCATGTGATGTTTTTCGATGAGTGAAAAGAGTAAGGATAACCAGAGTCAGAGTACAATTGTGCTATGGATTGCTGCTGCTATTTTGTTAACTGCGGTCTGTTTGGTGGCGGTTTACAAGGCATGGCCTATTCTGTTTCCAGAGATCAGTCAATCAGCTGCAGTTGATCCTCAATGCGACCTACGTCAAGGGTCCTGCGTATCCTCAATAGAGCCTGATATAAGGATTAGTTTTTCAATCGAACCCCGAGAGATACCTCTGGTAAAACCTTTGAAACTGCAAGTTCAGGTTAACGGTGTTGATGCAGACAAGGTGGAAGTGGACTTTACCGGTGTCGACATGAATATGGGTTACAACAGGGTGGTCATGCAACAGCTTGAGTCAGGTCGCTACGAAGCTGATGGCATGATACCTGTCTGCGTTAGAGACTCGATGGAGTGGGAGGCCAAAGTATTGATTACTACCGAGCAGGGAGTGCTGTCAGCGCCCTATCGTTTCATTACTGTGCGGCCGGGAGTATCTTTGCCCTGAGTGTTAACCTGTTTTGCTGAAATTTTATGTTTTTAGCTGTTCAGGGATTGCCTGAACTGCAGATGATGAGTCACGGTGTAATTGATTATTTATAAATATAATGAATATTGGATTGAATCTGGCATTCATTTAATGGTCATGCTGAAACACAGGCTCCGCCCGCGCTTTGTCATACTCTGATAAGAGTTTGAACTCATTACTATCGCTCAATTCCCTTTTAACTGATGACAGTCACTGTCATTTGCTCTACTCCTGTGTTAAATACTTGCCCTGCTTGTGGATACTAAAATTCCCACAACAGGGCAGAACGTACCCGGTTTGAATATATTGCAGCGCAATAACCAATCATGCGATACGACATGAATATAAAGCAACTGCAACAAACCAGGATTATAAAATCATAAATACTGAACTTGGAAACAGCGGCTAGACCGTTGTTTTTGTTCAGGGCAGAAAACACGGAGGAATCCAAATATGGCCTTCAAGAATCGCCTGCATAGAAGCGAACTGGCTGTACCGGGCAGTAATCTACGAATGCTTGAAAAAGCGCCGCACTCTGGTGCTGATCTTGTATTTATCGATCTGGAAGATGCGGTTGCACCATCTGACAAGGAGCAAGCCAGAAAAAACGCAATTGAAGCACTCAATAATTATGACTGGTCGAATTGTTCGGTATCGGTCCGAATCAATGGCTTGGATTCCCACTTCTGTTATCGCGACATTGTTGATGTGGTGGAACAGGCAGGGGACAAGCTGGACACCATTCTGGTGCCGAAAGTTGGTCAACCTTCAGATCTTGAATTTGTGGCGCTTCTAATGGAGCAGATTGAAGCGGCAAAAGGGCTCAAGCAGATCAATATGCATGCTCTGATCGAGACGGCAATGGGGATGGCTAACGTAGAAGCAATAGCACAAAGCTGTCCAGATCGACTCGAGGCTCTGGTGTTCGGTGTGGCAGATTACGCTGCATCCACTCAGGCGCGAACCGTCAGCATGGGCGGCGTCAATCCTGACTATCACGTGTTGGCCGATGCGGATGCCAGCGGTAACCGGCAGACATACCTGGGAAATCAATGGCACTTTGCCATGTCCCGTATGATTGTGGCCTGTCGGGCCTACGGTTTACGTCCTATTGATGGGCCATTTGGTGACTTCAGTGATCCCGAAGGATATTTGGCAGTGGCCAAATCTTTTGCTGCTCTGGGTGGTGAGGGTAAATGGGCCATTCACCCTGCTCAGATAGAACTGGCCAATCAGGTGTTCACGCCGAGTGATGCGGAAGTGGATCGCGCGAAACGAATTATCCAGGCGATGGATGAGGCTGCCGCCAAAGGATTGGGTGCAGTCAGTCTGGATGGTCGCATGATCGATGCTGCCTCCATTCGACAGGCTGAGGTGCTGCTGGAGAAGATGGCTCAGGTTGAGCGACTGACCAAGCCGGGGGTCGCTGCGTGAACATCCATGAATATCAGACCAAGGACCTTTTTCGTCAATATAAAATTCCTGTACCCGAGGGTCGAATGGCCCATTCAGCCAATCAGGCCCTGACCGCGGCCGAACAGCTTGGTGGTGAGGGTTGGGTAGTTAAGGCTCAAATACATGCAGGGGGACGAGGAAAAGCCGGAGGAGTGCTGCTAGCCAAGAATCTGGATGAAGTGCGTGAGCATGCTGAAAAGCTACTTGGCAGTCACCTGATTACCAAGCAGACCGGTGAGCAGGGGCGTATGGTCAACCGTGTGCTTGTTGAGCAGTTACAGGATATCCAGGCTGAATACTATCTTGGTATTGTGATCAACAGGGCTAACCAGCGGATCACTTTGATTGCCTCTGCCGCCGGGGGTATGGATATCGAGGAGGTTGCCGCCTCCACTCCGGACAAGGTCATTAACGAGGTGGTTGATCCCGCAGTAGGTCTACAGGATTTTCAATGCCGCAAAGTGGCTGCAGGTATCGGTCTTAGTGGTAAGCAGATAAATGCTGCTGCACGCATCATGAAACGTCTCTATCGCTGTTTTCGCGATAAGGATGGATTGATGGCTGAGATCAATCCATTGGTATCCACCGGGGATGGGCAGTTTCTGGCCCTGGATGCAAAGATGTCCTTTGATGGCAATGCACTGTTTCGTCAGCCTGAGATTGCCGATCAACGGGATTTCGATGAAGAGGACCCGAAAGAGGTTGAGGCGTCTGGCCATGATCTTAACTACATTGCACTGGATGGCAGCGTTGGTTGTATTGTCAACGGTGCCGGTCTGGCCATGGCAACCATGGATGCGATAAGCCTCTATGGAGGACGGCCTGCCAATTTTCTTGATGTAGGCGGTGGTGCTTCACCCGAGAAGATTGCCAACGCCTTTCGAATCGTTCTGGAAGACCCGAATGTCAAAGTTTTGATGTTGAATATCTATGCAGGCATCAATCGCTGCGACTGGATAGCAGAGGGTATTGTCAAAGCAGTCGCGGATCAGGAGGTGAATGTACCTATCGTGGTGCGACTGGCCGGTACCAACCTGGAGGAGGGGCGGAAGATTCTGGCCGACTCAGGTTTGCACTACATACATGCCGATCGTTTGAGTGATGCGGCTGAGAAGTCAGTTAAAGCACTTGCAGGAGGGGCGGCATGAGTATTTTGGTCAACAAGGATTCCCGGGTCATCTTTCAAGGCTTCACCGGTCAGCACGCCACTTTTCATGCCCAGGAAGCGATTAGTATGGGCACCCAGGTGGTCGGCGGTGTCACCCCTGGTAAGGGCGGTCAAACACACATCGACAGGCCAGTATTTGACACTGTTACAGATGCGGTGGAGCAGACGGGGGCGGATGTCAGTGTGGTTTTTGTCCCACCTGCATTCGCAGCAGATGCCGTAATGGAGGCGATTGACGCGGGAATCAAGGTGATTGTGGTGATTACCGATGGTGTGCCTGTACAGGATATGGTCAGGGTGAAACGCTATCTGATCGGTCATGACGCCATTATTATCGGGCCTAATACTGCAGGGGTGATCACCCCTGAAGCGTGTAAGGTCGGAATCATGCCGGCTCATATCTACCGTAAAGGACGAATCGGTGTGGTCTCCCGCTCCGGTACCCTCAATTATGAAGCGGTGGAACAGATGAGTGAACTGGGTCTGGGCATATCTACCAGTATCAGCATCGGTGGTGATCCGGTCAATGGCTGTGATTTTCTGACCCTGATGAAGCAGTTTGCTACAGACCCTGAGACCGATGCGGTATTGATGATTGGTGAAATTGGTGGATCTCAGGAGGTCGAGGCGGCAACCTGGGCAAGAGAGCATATGCAAAAACCACTGATCGGGTTCATTGCCGGAGCTACTGCACCTGCAGGTCGTACCATGGGACATGCTGGAGCCATCATCTCTGGCGAAGACGATACGGCCCAGGCCAAAATGAAACGTTTGGCTGAGCTGGATGTTCACGTGGTACAGAATGCGGCGGAGATTGGACGGACTGTTGAAGAGAGTCTGGTGCAGCAGGAGTGTCCCGCTTAGGCTCTGTTTGTGTCGATTCCATCTGACTCCTTTTATTGAATATCAATGGGTTAGGGGTTATATAGAGTGGTTGGACAAGAATAGGATTGATGCCAGGGAAGGTGTCCGGAATCAAGTAACAGTGGATCTCTGATAGAGAGCGATAGGAGGAGTGGATTGATTACGGATTAATCGCACAGCCCTCAAGACTGGATGGAATAGTAATCCTGGCTTGTAATTGGCGTAGAATAGGAGGAATATTCCTCAAATTCACCACAGGAACAGGTTTGGTGAGATGAAAAGGCTTCTGATACTCAACAGCAAGGGAGGCTGTGGAAAAACAACTATCGCGACCAATCTGGCGGGTTACTACGCCTCGGCCGGGACGCCGACTGCATTGTTCGATTATGACCCTCAGGGCTCCAGTCAGCGCTGGCTTGACCTTCGTTCTGAAGAGTTCTCCAATATTCATGGTGTATTTGCGGCTAAGCCAACTCAAGGGGCTGTCACGCGGGCTTTTGCCCAGCGGGTTCCAGGGGAGACAGAGCGAGTTGTGGTGGATACACCGGCTTCAATGAAACGCCTCGATATGATGGACATGCTGCGCAACGCCTCAGCGGTGATTGTTCCGGTACTCCCATCAGCGATTGACCGCCATGTGACGCTGGATTTTCTTCAGGAGCTGACCACACTATGCCGTCAGATGGGTATCAATATACCTGTGGGAATTGTGGCCAACCGGGTTCGTTTAAACACTCGTGCGTTCAAGCAACTACAAGAGACCCTGGCTCTACTGGATATCCCTCTGGTTGCTTTTTTGAGAGATACTCAAAACTATGTCCATGCCGCAGAGAACGGTTGTGCCATTGTAGAGCTCAAAACAGCCTCGATGAAAAAAGACCGTCAGCAGTGGCTGGAATTGATCAACTGGTTGGAAAGCAGCCATACGCCACCCAGGGTTCATTCGGCCAATAAGGCACAAGCTGGACTTGGCAGTTAATTCTTCTATATTTTCTCTCTTACCCTCTTTTTTTACTTTCTACAGGACCCGACGATGACAATCATTGGAACACCCTTTTCATCTCATGCAACGAAAGTTCTTCTCTGTGGCTCAGGGGAGTTGGGTAAAGAGGTTGTCATTGAATTGCAGCGTTTCGGTTGTGAGGTGATTGCTTGTGATCGATATGAAAACGCACCGGCAATGCAGGTGGCAGATCGCTCATATGCCTTTTCAATGCTGGATGGTGATGAGTTGAGAAGAGTGATTGAGATGGAGAAGCCTGACTATATCGTGCCTGAAATAGAAGCGATTTCCACAGACACTTTAGTTGAGCTTGAAGGGGAAGGCTTTAATGTGATTCCCACTGCTAATGCGGCAAAACTGACCATGAACCGTGAAGGCATTCGCAGGCTTGCAGCGGAAGAGTTGGGTATCCCAACATCCAACTATAAGTTTGTCGACAATAGAGCGGACTTTGTTGAAGCGGTCACCTCAATTGGTATCCCCTGTGTGGTAAAACCGATTATGAGTTCATCAGGCAAAGGTCAGAGCACCATTAAAAGTGAAGCTGACATTGAGAAGAGCTGGACCTATGCGCAGGAGGGTGGTCGTGCCGGGGCTGGACGGGTCATTGTAGAGGGCTTTGTAGATTTTGATTATGAGATCACTCTGTTGACCATACGCCATATAGACGGTGTCAGTTTCTGTAAACCGATAGGTCATCGTCAGGAGGATGGGGATTATCAGGAGTCGTGGCAGCCACAACCAATGAGTGATAGCGCATTGTCTAAAGCCAAAGAGATTGCTGAGAAGGTAACGGGTGCTTTGGGTGGACGTGGTATTTTTGGCGTGGAGCTGTTTATTAAAGGGGATGATGTCACGTTCAGTGAAGTATCTCCCCGCCCACATGATACCGGTATGGTGACGATGATCGCGCAGGATCTATCGCAATTTGCGCTACACGCCCGCGCAATCCTGGGTTTACCAATCCCAAATATCATGCAACATGGTCCATCGGCATCTGCAGTCATTTTGGTAGACGGTGAATCAGATAAAGTCCGCTTTGGAAATCTCGAAACTGCACTTGCTGATGCGGATACTCAACTTCGACTTTTCGGCAAACCTGAGGTAAAAGGCAAACGTCGAATGGGGGTGGCATTGGCGCGTGGCGGGGATATTGAACAAGCTCGGCAGAAGGCGATGAAAGTGGCTGCGGCGGTTGAAACTGAGCTCTGACATTTTCTGAGAACTATTTTCTTAGCTGTAGTATCGATTACTCATAAATAATTTATGTATGAGTTTAAAAGGCGATTTTTTTATTGCTTGTATTACGCTCTCTCTTAGCTAGGCAGTTGGTGGGGCATGGCCCCACCCTACACTTATTCTCAGGGTTAAGTTGGTGGGGCATGGCCCCACCCTACAGGTGTTCTCAGGTTTAAGTATATCAATGGGTAGGGTGGGGCCACGCCCCACCATCACTAAGGGTAGCTCCATCCTATGTATATTAAATTGGGTAGGGTGGGGCCATGCCCCACCATCACGCATCGTAATTATAAGAAGATTGCTATCCCCACCCATGGGCTGCTGATATTAACCGGATAGCTCTATATATTCTTACAACTATCAACGGGTTTGATTGATACCGTGCTTTCTTAGTTTTCTATAGAGGGTGTTACGACTCATTCCCAATGCTTCGGCAGTTCTTGAAATGTTCCAGCCATTGTTTCCCAAGGTGGCGAGAATGACTTGCTGTTCAGCGGACTGAAGCGGATTGTCTTCTTCGTCCACTTCTTCAGGAAGAGGTTTTTCGAAGGATTGTTCCTGGGTCAATGGTGCTGCCTGTTGTTTTGTTTCTGGCGGTGGTGGTGGCGCATAATCAAGATTGAAATCATCCAGCTGTAGTTCGCCAGTTTCACATAACGCGATTGCAGTTCGTATGACAAAGCGTAGTTGGCGTAAGTTGCCTGGCCACTGGTAGCTCAGAAGGGCATCCATCGATTGTTTGGAGATTTTTAATGCGGTACCGGTATCGTTTTCTGCTTCCAGAACCTTGACGATGATCCTGCTCAAGTCCTCTCTGTCACGCAAAGGGGGAAGATCGAGGGTAATACCATTCAGACGGTAGTAGAGGTCTTCCCTGAATTCACCGGTATAGACCAGTTTGCGCAGGTCGCGATGGGTTGCCGTGACCACATGAAGATCCACTTTTACAGGTTGATCCCCACCCAGGGGTACTACCTCCTGGGTTTCCAATACACGTAACAAGCGTGACTGCATTGTATGGGGCATATCTCCTATCTCATCCAGGAACAGGGTGCCACCGTCGGATTCGATAAACTTACCACGTCTTCCATCCCTGCGGGCTCCGGTGAAGGCTCCTTGGCGATAGCCGAAGAGTTCACTTTCGATCAGGGTCTCAGGTATCGATGCGCAGTTAAGTGCCACGAAGGGCTTTTCACGGCGATCACTGGCCAAGTGGATAGCCTGAGTGAAAAGCTCTTTACCTGTGCCGGTTTCACCATGTAAGAGAATAGGTATGCGTTTGTTCATTACCCGCTTGGCGCGGCGGGCAGCCTCTTTCATAAACGGGTCTTCTCCCGCGAGTACAGATAACTCGCAGAGCTCGCCGCGGCAATCATCAGGATTGGTTTTGGCTGGTGGTATCGATAGCTCTCTGTTATCGCGACGGATTTTTTCTTTATATTGGAATAGGTGTCCGAATAGCTGCCTGCCGTTGCGCTGATCCTGGAAATGAAAGATGCTGTTGTCTCCGTTGGAGGCTTGCTGCAGCATCTTGTTAAGATCCTTACTGAGGACAAAGTCTATATTTTGATTCAGTAGTTGCTGGCGGTCGCTAATGCCAAGGATCCTCAGTGCACTTCTGTTGATTGCGCATACCCGGTTCTCCTCGTCGATCGCCAACAGGCCTTCAGAGGCGAGTCCGAGATGATTCACTTGCTGGTGGAAACGCAGTATTCGCCATTTTCTCATGTAGTGCAGGAAATACTGGTTCTCAATGATCTGTGCAGAGTTCGCGACCAGTGCCCGTGCCAGAACCTGAGCAGAGGTGCTGTCTTCATTGCTGCAACAGGAGGCATCCAGTACTGCCAGGAGGTTACCATGGGGGTCGTGGATCGGTGCGGCGGAACAGGTGAGGTGTATATTCTGGGTGAGGAAATGTTCGTCCTTATGTACGGTGAGCGGTCTACCCTCGGCGATACAGGTGCCTATGCCATTGGTGCCGACATGGGATTCCCCCCAGTTTGCGCCTTCCCAGAGTCCTGCTTCTCGAAAGTCATCAATAAGTCGGTCACTGGTGAGATGATTCAGTATAACCCCATCATTATTGGTGAGGATGAGTGCATAGCCTGATCCTTTAAGAGAGCTATGCAGATTGAGCATCTCCGGCTCAGCCAGATGTAAAAAGCCTTCAAAACGCTGGCACAATTCTCTTAGGGCTGAGGCATCGACCACCGCAGGCCTGTGCATATGTAATGGATCCAGTTCATCATTAACGGCACATCTGCGCCATGATGTCAGAATCTGTCTGGCCAACGGCGAATCATCCGGTGATTTTTCGTCGGCGAGTACATTAAAAATATTTTGTGCGTGTTGACGTTGTAGGTGTCTACGAGCCATCTACTACATCCTCCATCCCCACTTTTCAGCGAGGCTATATATTATTTTTCAGGCAGCAACATGCTGTATACAACTGCACTGGCATTTTTCACACAAATCACTCCTTTCGTGATGACTACAGCTTTGCCACCGATAGATGATCGGGGCGACGTCACGATTCCATGGATAACTTCTTGGGCTAAGCAAGGGCTGATTATCACTATCTGTGACAGTAATCAGCCCTCCTTGGAACTAATCACCCTACGATGACTGGTGTAGTTATTACGACTGCAACTTCAGCGACAATCGTGTAAATACTCCCAGTTCTATCCCGGTTGATCTAATCAAGTGACACGCTTATCTGTGAAAACTGGGGTCTTGATCCGGCAATTTCTGAGTCAGATCCGCAGATAAATTCGATACCACCTAGTGGGAATGTTGTGATATGCCTTTTATTAGTAATCAGCTGAAGTCTAGTCAAATAGTTGGATTACAGCAAACTACAACTGTAATGAACCCCAAATAGTTTATCGTTGTCTGGTGGTTCTTGGATGGTTCTGCCTGTTATGGGTTGATCCTATGATTAATGGGTAAATGTTCTGCCCTGACTGATCGTTGTGCACTCTCCAGCCCACATATCGAGCTGAACATTCTTATTCCGGATTCTCTACAACGCTGTAACTGTAACCTCCTGTAACGAAACCGATACACCCTTTGTTGTTATCTGATACCTGCAAATTTTGGGCGCTATCTCCAAACTGACCTGAAAAAAAATAATCTATAAATATCAGATAGATAAATTGTTTTTGTATGTGGCCTGGGTCTTGCTATAGATGTTTGAAGGAGGGTATGGCGGCGCCAGGGCGTTCGGCCTTGCCGACCATCCAGAGACGATCAACCACTTTCGGGGAGGAGAAATAAATATGATATTCCCGCTGAAAACTAAGGCCTTAAGCGCAGCTACGGTAGTTACCGTACTGAGTGGAGGTTTAAGTCTGAGCAGTATGGTTCAGGCCGGGGTCACCCAGGCTGATATTGATAATGATGCCAAGACTACTGGAGATGTGGTCAGTTGGGGCATGGGTCAACAGGGCCAGCGTTATAGTCCACTTAAAAAGATCAACAAGGGCAATGTGAAGAAGCTGGTGCCAGCTTGGAGTTTTTCCTTTGGTGGTGAAAAGCAGCGCGGCCAGGAAGCGCAGCCTGTGATACATAACGGTCGAATTTTTGTGACAGGCTCATATTCACGTCTGTACGCAATCGATGCCAAGAGTGGTGAGGAGTTATGGCAGTACGATCATCGCCTGCCCGACGGTATTTTGCCTTGCTGTGATGTTATTAATCGTGGCGCAGCCCTCCACGGCGACCTGGTAATCTTCGGTACCCTTGATGCCCGCCTGGTGGCATTGGATCAAGCTACCGGTAAGGTCAAGTGGCGCTCAAAGATCGATGATTACAAGGCTGGCTACTCATTCACCGCGGCACCCCTGATCGTGAAAGACATGGTAATCACTGGTGTTTCCGGTGGTGAGTTCGGTGTCATTGGTCGTGTGGAAGCACGAGATGCCAAGACTGGTGAGCTGCGTTGGATTCGTCCCTCTGTTGAAGGACACATGGGCTATATCTGGAAAAACGGCGAAAAGAAAGAGAATGGGATCACCGGTACTACCAATGCAACCTGGCCTGGCGACATGTGGAAGACAGGCGGTGCAGCTACCTGGCAGGGGGGTACTTACGATACTGAAACTGATCTGATCTTCTACGGTACTGGCAATCCTGCACCTTGGAACGCCCATATGCGTCCTGGGGACAATCTCTATTCCACCTCTACCCTCGCATTAGATCCAGATACCGGCAAAATCTCCTGGCACTACCAATACACACCCAACGATGGTTGGGACTATGACGGTGTAAATGAGTTGGTCTCCTTCAATACCGGGGGTAAGAAGCTGGCGGGTCACGCCGATCGCAATGGCTTTTTCTATGTCCTTGACCGTACCAACGGCAAGTTGGAGAACGCTTTTCCCTTCGTTACCCGGGTCGATTTTGCCAAGGGTATCGATATGAAGACTGGTCGTCCTATTGAGACCGGACTTCGTCCCGGCGATCCGACTAAAACAGGGGATGGCAAGAAGGGTGATTCCATCTTCATTGCCCCCTCTTTCCTGGGTGCAAAGAACTGGATGCCAATGGCATACAGCCCCGATACAGAGCTGTTCTATGTGCCAGCCAACGAGTGGGGTATGGATATCTGGAATGAGCCTGTGACCTACAAGAAGGGTGCTGCCTATCTGGGTGCAGGTTTTACCATCAAGCCGCTCTATGACGACTATATCGGTGCGTTGAGAGCGGTAGATCCAAAAACTGGAAAGATCAAGTGGGAGTATAAGAATAACGCGCCTCTCTGGGGTGGTGTTATGACCACTGGTGGTGGATTGGTTTTCACCGGAACACCCGAGGGCTATCTCAAAGCCTTTGATGATCAGACTGGTGAGGAGCTATGGAAGTTTCAAACCGGTTCCGGCGTTGTCGGGTGCCCTGTCACCTGGGAACAGGATGGCGAGCAGTTTATCGCTGTACCTTCAGGTTGGGGTGGCGCAGTTCCGCTTTGGGGTGGTGATGTGGCCAGTAAGGTCAAATTCCTCAACCAGGGTGGCTCACTCTGGGTGTTCAAGCTTTCCGGAGCCTGATTACTGACGTAAAGGGGCGACGGGTAGTTGCGCTATCCGTCGCTCACTATTAATCGACTTACCCCGTAAGAATTTAATCGGTGTAGTTTCACAAGGGCGGCACGGTCGCTCACTATGTTTTAATTTTTTGACGGAGTTTTTTATAAATGCGTCTTCCATCACTCAAGCTCGCCGCTCTCGCGACAGTCCTCTGGGCCGGAACACTATCAACGGTCTTCGGTCATGGCGATGTCGCACCTCAACCTGTTGACACCTCTGCACTGAAACAGTTGGGCGAGGAGTGGCTGGAACTGAATCCATACCCTGGAGATGACAAGGCTATTGAGATTGGTTCTTCTGCCTATAATCAAAATTGTGCGCGTTGTCATGGCCTGGGTGCAGTCTCTGGCGGTATTGCTCCGGATCTGCGTAATTTGCCGCCTGATGAAGAGGGTGACGCTTGGTTTATCATGCGTTTACGCAATGGTGCAATCCGTAATGGCATAACCTATATGCCATCTTTTGAAGGCATTCTCTCCCAGGAAGCCATGTGGTCGATCAGGGCTTGGTTGGTGACCCTTGAAGCAGATCAATAACCGGTTAGTTGGAGGATATAAAATGCGGCAATTATTGAATGCTGTGGTGATGGCTGCCATGGCTGCATGGTGGATAAGCTCAACTTCAGTAGTCCATGCCGAGGAGGGCGCTACTGCCCTGCAACGGATTCAGGAACGGGGGGTGCTGGAGGTGGCTGTATATGCCGATTTTCCACCCTTCTCCTATCGCGGTGAGAAAGGTCGTATTGTCGGTATCGATATTGAAATTGCTCATGCCCTGGCTAAACGGTTGGGTGTGGTAGCAGCCATCAGGGCTGTGGGCGCAGATGAGAATATGGAGGACGATCTGCGAAATAATGTCTGGAAAGGACACTATCTGGGGGGGGGCGTGGCCGATGTAATGCTACATACCCCGTATGATGATGCTTACGCAGAAGAGAATGATCGTGTCAGCTTTATCGCCCCCTACTACCGGGAGCAGATTGTGATAGCTGTGGCAGCCGATAATCCGGGTCGTGGGTCGCCGTTGGAAATCTTCACCCGTGAGAAGGTCGGTGTCGAGTTGGACACCCTTGCCGATTTCTATCTGCTGAGCGCCTATAGCGGTCGAATTCGCGATCAAGTGGTTCACTTCCGTACCATGAGCGAGGCTGTAGAGGCTCTCAAAAAAGGTGAACTGAGTGGTGTTGCCGGACCTCGGAGTGAGATCGAGTTTGCCCTTGGTGATGCACGCCAATCCTATGCGGTCGGGCCTGTTCAGATGCCAGGTATGCGCAGTAGTGGCTGGGATCTTGGTGCAGCAGTGAAGCAGGGTAATGAGGATCTTGCCCAGGCACTCGATCGGGCTATGATTGAGGTGCGTGAGAACGGTGAGTTGGAATCTATTTTTCAAAGCCATGGTTCCAGTTATCAGTTACCAAGCCGAGTGGTGCGCCTGCAGCCTGAAAATTCAGGGGTCGTTGCCTACAGTGATGATACGAAACTCTGTCAACGTCGCCCTTAGCGCATCTCTGCTACTGATTGCACAAGCTGCCGTCGCGGATCTGGCAGGAGCGTATCTCCTATCGCTAGAGGATAGTCAAGGTCGGAAACTACCACTGGCCCAGGTTCAGATTCGACCGCAGGGTGCAGATTTCAGTTATCAGATAGATTGGCACGAGACCCAGTTTGAGAATCACTTTCTTTCAATGCGGCCATTCAAATGTCTGCCCCATGCTCAGCGCATGATATGTCGTCTGCCTTATCCCTATCAGTTGAATCGACGTATTAGCGAAAAAGATTTAACCGATCTTGAGTACGATCTTCTATTCCTGCACAAGGCGCCAGGTGAGTACGGTATAAATGGCTGGAATGGTCTCTACTACAAGTTGCATAGTGGGGGCGGTGGCCTGCTGGGTGAGTTGCAGGAGACCGATCTTAATGTGTTGCAGGCCCCTCCTGAGGATGGCGATCTACGCCCCATCGATCCAATGGAGATACATCCGGCATCAGATAACCTCTGGCCCCGCCGCATACTGATCGAACCTTCTGAGGCTGTTGTTAAATGAGGTTCAGACCTGTTTGTGCACTCTATCTCCTGCTTGGATTGGCAACTGGTATAAGCACTGCAGACGAAAACCGAGACCCATTGGACTCTGTGATGTGGCTTGAGATGCATAAGCGTCTGCTCAACAGCGAACCTGTGGTGTTCGACGACCGGGTGCGTGTTTCTGCTCCCGCAGTTGCAGAGGACTCACTCAATCTACCGGTCTGGGTAGATGCATCTGCACTGGGTAAGGTGCAACGTCTGATGATCTTTGCTGAACTCAATCCAATTCCAAAAGTACTCGAAATGGAGCCTGTCCAGGCTTCACCTCGTGTTGGCGTGCGTATCAAGTTACAGCAGGCCACCCCCGTTCGTGCTGCCGCACAGACAGAGGATGGGGTATGGCATGTGGGTGGGATTCTGGTGGATGCGGCAGGTGGCGGCTGTACTGCGGCCAGTCTCGGTAGTGGCTCTTCTGACTGGGCCGATCGGCTGGGAGAGGTAAGCGCCCGTCTTTGGTGGCGAGAGGGTTACAGTCGTCTGCGGGCGCATATCATTCACCCTATGGATACGGGGCTGGTTGCCGGTATACCTGCCTTCTACCTGGAGCAGCTGGAGTTACATGATGCTGATGGCGCTCTTATCAGCCGTATTTCTCTGTTCGAGCCTGTAGGGGAGAATCCGTTACTGACTCTGGATCTGCCGAAACTCAATCAACTCACTCTTGAAGGCCGCGACAACAACGGTAACCCGGTCGCAGCTCTGATCACCCATGATAGTGCTGGAGAGGGAGTGGTTAAGTGAGGTATCTGTTACTGCTGTTTCTATTTCTCTCCTGGTCAGCTGTGGCAGTAGAAAAAGATTATCGACTTGAACCTCTGAAAGTGGCTGAAGCTACCTATGTATTGGTGGGGCTGAATGAACATTTCAATTTTCGAAATGGTGGCAATATCGTCAATACCGGCTTTATTGTGACAGAGGAGGGGGTGGTTGTGATCGACAGTGGCCCCTCCTGGTTGTATGGCAAACAATTGAAGGCTGCCATCGCCCGCGTGACCTCTAAACCTATTATTCAGCTCTATATCACCCATATGCACCCGGATCACTTTCTTGGTAATCAAGCCTTTGAAGGTATTCCGATTGCCGCTTTAGAGGAGACCAGGGAGAGTATTCGTCTGCTTGGCGAGACCTTCAACGACAATCTATACCGTTTGGTCGGCAGCTGGATGAAAGGCACCAGGGTGGTTATTCCCACACATCGGGTTGAACCGGGTATCAGAGAGATTGGTGGGCACCGCATACGCCTGATCGCCTTGCAGGGTCACACTGGGGCCGATCTGGCGCTGCTTGATGAGACTACCGGCGTGCTGTTCGCCGGAGACCTGGTGTTTCACGGCCGTACACCAACCACGCCTCACGCTCACCTCGACCACTGGCAGCATGCATTGAAGCAACTGCATGAGCTTGAATTCAAAGTGTTGGTGCCAGGTCATGGACTACCCCTTGCGAGTAGTGATGCAATTTCAGAGACCTCAGACTATCTGAGGTGGCTACATGATTACCTGGCCAAAAAGGCTGAGTCAGGGGCGGCTATGGCTGAATTATTGCAGCCTGAGGCGCCTGACAAAGTAAACAAGCTAGCGGTATTTGCAGACGAGTATCCCCGCTCTCTGAGTCATCTCTATCCGGCATTGGAAGCAGAAGCTCTGAAACATGGTCTGGTAGAGCAGAAGCAGTGAGTCTGTTGTCACAGGTGCTCAGCCCCCTGTTTCTGCTGATCGTGCTATTCCCCATGGGGGTGATCGGAGAGTCCGCTCTTTTCTCTGATCAGGGTTACCGTATTTCTCACTACCGAAGCCCTCTACCCCCGACTCCCCCGCATGGGGAGCTTTTGGATACTCAACAACTCTCTAAGCTGATACAGAGCTCAGATCCATTGCTGATTGATCTCCTCGCCATCACGCTGCGACCTGAAACTGCCCAATTTGGCCTCTCCTGGTTACCCGCATCTCCACGAAAACATATACCAGGCAGTATCTGGTTGCCCAACGTCGGCTATGGTCTCCTGGAACCCTGTATGCAAGACTGGTTCGAGCGCAGTCTGCATCGTCTCACTGGTGGTGACCTGGCGCGTCCAATGGTCTTTTATTGTGTGACCGATTGCTGGATGTCCTGGAACGCAGTCAAGCGGGCCTCTGAGTTGGGTTACCGGAATCTCTACTGGTATCCCGAAGGCAGTGATGGTTGGGCAGAGGCTGGCTTGCCGCTGGTGTCGGGTGAACCAGAGCCTCTGCCGGGAATGGGTGGGGGATTGGCCGATACCCTGTTCGAATGTCCCGCAGTTGATCTGAGTAGGGCTCTGGAGAAGGGAAATGATAGTGAACGAGAAGGCGTGCTGCTCTTTTTCGAGACCGGGCAATGCCCATTCTGTCGGCGTATGAGGGCGGGCGTGTTGGCCGATAAAGGGTTGATCGCCGAATATCGGAAAAAATATATCGCAGTTGCTTTGGATATGGAGAGTGAGCAGCCGATGACAGATTTGGATGGCAGTTTGACCAGTGCCAAAGCCCTGGCGCATAGCTTGGGTGTGGCGCGCACGCCAACCATGGTATTTTTAGATGGCCGAGGTGAGGAGCGATACCGCCACTCTGGTCTGATTGCCGATCCTCGGCGATTCCTGGCCCTGTTAAACTACGTCAGTGGCAATCATCAGGATAGCCTCAGTTTTAAGGAGTATTTTTCCAGTACTAAAGATTGAATGCGCTTCTGGTTCAAAGAAGTTAGAGAAGCCTCATGGTTCCAAGGCGACTAACTCAAATTCAATCCGGCCCCCACTGAATACACTGCCTGACATGGGCTCCTCCCGAACAAGTTTTACCAGGCCAACTCCCGGGGCATACCACTCACGGGTGTTGATCAGGATATCCTGATACCCTTCACGACCATCCGCATAGAGGGTGAGTTGAGCCTCGCCTTCGACCAGCAGACAATCTTCGAAGCGACCCGCTGGGACATCCGCCACGGCATCCAGGCGGGTAATCTGATAGGCCATTTTTAGGGCGCTACCTCGAGTCAGGGTCTGTTCGTAAGGGCTGATTCGTCGCAATACATAGGGGTGGGTTAGATTGTTCCAGCTGGTACCTGGCTTATAGGGACGCTTCAATACCCAATGTGGATCCGGGTCTCTGTTTGGTTCACTCTCCACGAGCGTCCGTTTGGCACTGCGATAGATGCCCTCTTCAACACTGCGGATGTAGTAACGGGTACCCTCATCGGTGATCCTGACCCTGTGTGGAATATCGTTCAGAGATTCGATATCTCCGTTGTGCTCAACAAATTCACGGCGCTCTGTCCATCCAGCCACTTCGGTAGTGACACGATAGATCCAGCGCATACCCGGCTCGAGTGGGAAGTAGCTCTCCTGAGGCGGGGAAGGGGGTTGTCCGCAACTTGTAAGCAGTGATAGAACCAGGCAACCAATGATTGAAGCAGATCCTCTCATGGTTACTTCTCAGGTAGAGCCGGGTCGGGCAGACTATAGATCTCTATCTTCTCTCTTCTCTCTCCCATACGGGTGTAGTCCCGGGGGAGACCGGCAACACCTCCGCTGCTGCTTACCCGTCCCAATTGAACTACCCCGTTACGCATGTTCCTAAGGGCATCCTGTAGGTTATTGTGCAGTTCCTTCTCATAATTTACCTGGTAGGCACGCGGCCGCTCGTCAGGTTCACCATCAGTCAGATCAGTGATCCAGACAAAGATGGTGCCAGGTGAACCACTGCGCTTGTCTGGCTCTTCGATGACCGCTGCATGCAGCTGGAAGCGTATTGGCAGGCTGCTGCTGACAGGCCAGCCCTGTACATCTCGCCAGCCCTGAAAACTGACAAAGTAGAGAGTGCTGGCTACAACAATCAGCAGTAGTTTTAAACTCCAGTGGAGCGGTGCGCGTATCAGGGTCAGGGAGATAAGAGCAGTGAGTGACACATATGCCAGCACCAGTAACATGGTGGATTCCGTCACAGCTTTCTAACCTCCACGATTGATTTGGGTAAGGTGTTGATATCGAAGACCTGGCCATCTGGGGCGATATTGAATCTGAGCGCAGTTTTCTCCTCACCCAGACGATCCAGCCGCAGAGTGGCGTAGTGAAGGATCTTCAGTGCAGGATTGACCTCTGCCAGGGAGACTGTCACCGGTACAGGCTGCAGGGTCTTGCTGTTGTAGTAGTGGACGTTGACCACATACTCTCCGGGAGGACGACCTCGCAACGTGACTACCTCCTGGTTAAGGGGGTTCACAACTGCACGACCATCCACCACCAGGCTGTCATTGGCCAGACCCCGGTCATCCCGGTCCAGATGCAGCAAGCCGGCCTGGGGCTGTTTGAACCAGACCAGCTGGCCAGCTGGACCCTCCACCCAGGTATCTATGTCATCCGGGTTGTTGTCAGGCCAGGTGACAGTAATGATGAAGTCAGCCTTGGGATTGATGGTGCCAGACTTGGCGGGTGGATTGAGGAACATCAGCGCAACTAGAAAGAGAAAGGTAAAAGCCAGCAGTGCATTGAACAGCAGGTCGGTGAATGGGTCGGCATCAAAGCTGCGATGTTGACGAAACATAGCCATTTCTCAGTGCCCTGATCCACTACTGTTGAGTCCTGTCTCCGCCAGGTGGACAGCTGCCGCCACCAGACGATCGGCAGCCCGGTCGAGCATCAGGTATTGCAGTCCCAGAAGCATGCTGCAGGAGAGGCCGAGCAGGGTGGTATTCAGGGCGATGCCCATGCCGCCGGTCATGCGTTGCAGCAGTCCCTGGATATCAGCCAGATCAAAAGACTCCAATGCTGCTACCGGAGCCAACATCAATACAAAACCGACGACAGTGCCAAGCAATCCCAGTTTGATCAGCAGACCACTCACAAACCAGCCTGCTTCATGCTGACCCCGTGCCTGTTCAGCCATCACCTGTGCCAGTAATTGACAATCCCTGTTGCCTGTCCGATCGCCGTTTTGATTGGGCTTAGTCAACACACCGCGCAGAAACTCACCACTCAGAGAGTCATCCAGCATGGTGGATTCCCGAGTTATCTGCCGCTTGGAGCTTATTAAGCCACTATAGATGCGTGACAGGGACTCCTGCTCCACCGACAGATAGAAACTGCGTAGTGCACAATGGCCGCTTGCAGCAAGGAAGATCACAGAGATCATTAAGGTAATACGGGTGGGATCGGAGATAAGTATCCGTTGAAGCACGCCCTGATCCCATAGTACCCAACTGGCAAACAGAATCAGTCCAGCCAGCAGCAACCACCGTAGCAGTAGACTATAAGCGGGGACAGAGGCAGTCATTCTGTTGGTGAAACCTTTTCATTGCACATCCAATGATAGTAGCAAGGGACATGCCTTATCGCTTGCCCCGAGGATTCTGTTTTAACGCTGATCCACTGTTTCGGCTTGTATCACTTGTGGTACATCCGCTTCGAATATGAACAATCATGCCGGGAATGGTTAGGTCAGTTGCTGGGGACTGGCCAGACATGGCTATCTTATGTCGGGCATGAATGTTGCTATTTCATCTTATTAACCCGGCGACTAAGTATGTCGTCTTCAGGGTTTCAAGCCTGTCCTTGTCAAGAGCGCAACACCGAGCAAGGGCAGGCTTGAAACCCCTAGCAATATGATTTTTTTGGGTCTAAGCAGACCCCAAGAGGTCACTTTTCACATGTGTGGGAAGTGGCAGAGTAGATGATGGAAATAGTCCACCATCTCAGATTCGGAAAACAGCGACCAGGAGAGAGAGACCATGAGAAGGTTTTTGACGTACCTGAGCGGCTTAATCGTTGCTCTAGTTACGGCGACCGCCCTACAGGCGGAAGATGAGCAGATGCTCGATCTGGCTAATACCAGAGGATGTTTTATCTGCCATCGGGTGATGCCGGACAGCAGTGGCGAAAAGCCTCTGGCGCCTTCATATCAGGAGGTGGCGGTACGCTATCGCAATGACGGCAAGGCCTTCGATCAATTACTCGACCGGGTAGTTCATGGTACTGCCTACCGGGAACAACAGTGGGAAGGCAAGGTGGCAATGCGCTTTATGCCACCGAATGTGAATGTCTCCCGCGATGAAGCTTCGGCATTAGTGCGCTGGATTCTAGATCTGGAGGTGGATGAAGAAACCGTTCAGCGCCTGCAAAGACACGACAATATGTTGCGTCTTTCAAGTCTCAGCGGCTGCAATATCTGCCATCGGGTAGATCCTGTCACCGAGACCCGTGTGGTTCCTCTTGCTCCGTCGTTTCGTGAAATAGCGGGCCGATACCAGAATGTGAAAACTGCTCAGGATGATCTCCTGGATTCAGTTCTCAAGGGTACACAGGACGGTACCAAGATGTGGCATAACGTCAATATGCGTTTTATGCCGCCGAATGTGAATGTACGCAAGCAAGATGCCGCTGCTCTGGTTGAGTGGATACTCTCCCTCGACACCCAGAGACTGCCTCAACATGCCCGAGTGCCACTCAATCGTCCGCCAAGTAAGCAGTAGGGTAATAACCTAAGTATCAATTTAAACGGCTGCTGGCAGAGAGGTGTGGACCTCTGATTCATAGCTCTTTGTCAGCAGTCGTCTCTCATTGCGGGGAGGTGCCGTCAGAGCTTGAACAAGCCTGGTTTGGGATGGTATATCACGAATTGTGATATAAAATCATAAATAATCATTTTTCATAAGAATGATTCTCTCCCATACTTTTGATCAATATTCGATTTTAAACTTTTCATGAGGAGTTTGAGGCTATGCATCAGACCGCTGTTGATCAATCTACTGAAGTATCCCCCGGGGTTCACTTCGACGAAGAGGGTTTTCTGCTCGACCATCAAGTATGGAATGAAGAGGTAGCTCGCGATTTAGCCCGTGAAGAGGGTTTGGCGGACTTGGGTGAGCAACATTGGCAACTGCTTCACCATATCAGAGATCGCTACATCAACCTGGGTGCGTTACCCAATATGCGTCTTGTATGTCGTGCTACTGGAATCCCCAGACATAAGGTCCACCATCTGTTTGGAAGCTGCATCAGTATCTGGCGGATTGCCGGGTTACCCGATCCGGGTGAGGAAGCAAAAAGTTATCTAAGCTGAAGATCAGGGTGCGGCTGTGCCGCACCCTGACAAGCCTGCCATACACATAATTCGGCATATTTAGTTGCCGGATTGATAGGTTCGGTTACGTGATTCTATCAGTGTCTGGTACTCATCCGGCGCTATGATCTGTCTCAGGTCGATATAACTCCCACTTTCAAACTCCTTGAGTCGCAATAAGGTTTCCTGGATTCTTTCACCAGCCTGTAGTGGTGACAGGATAGTACCATCAACTCTTGCTTGCTGAAGTCGTTGTAGAGCTGGGTACTCATTGCTGTCCGCCTGGGTGCAAAGATAATCCATCATATCGGATTCAATAAGTCCCGGTGCGATGGATGTAATGTGTGTATCGGGAAACTCATGGGCGTAGAGACGCCCCAGCATATTCAGCGCAGATTTTGAGAGTGCATAACCACCCCAACCCTTATTGCCAAGCACGGCAGCTCCGGAAGAGAGAAGCAGTATCTGGTCGATTTGGATTCTGGAATTCAGTAACCAGTCCAGGATGATCTTGTTTGGCCAAAGATTGACATCCATGACATGGCGTAACTCCTCCAGGGAGGTTCTGCTGATATGTTTTATCTCGCCTAGCATGCCAGCGTTCAATACAACCAAGTCAAGCGTCTCAACTCCTGACAGCAATTTATCCAGCATCTCTGGAATAGCGACAAAGTTTGTCAGGTCACATTGGATATCGAGTAGATCGCCCTGTAGATTACAGCCCCTCCGACTAACGCCATGAACACGATATCCATGAGCCAGGAGTACTTCAGTGAGCCCATATCCGAGGCCACTGCTATTGCCTGTAATCAACGCATTTTTTTTAACCATATGGAACCCAAAGTGCAAATTTCCAAAATTATATATTCTATACCTTTAATCACATCAATGGACTCTGCGTAAGGCTAGAAGTGACCCGAATACCAGGGTAAGCGCCAGCAGCAACATCAGACCGAATAGCGACTGCTTGAGTGGCGGCGCCGGTGGCAGGTGCATTATTGGCAACGGTTGTCGTTGCGCCTCCTGAAATGCCATATAGAGCACTAAAGGTGTGATCGCCCACCTCTGTTACGTTGTAGTTAAAAGAAGCAGTGCCAGCACGGGTAGCCCCACCACCATTTGTATGTATATAATTTGCGCCAATACTCGCGCAACCATTGGCATCATCCCTATGACTAATGTTTTTCTAATCCAGGCCAAACAATACCTGAAGTTATAGTGGCGGTAATCTAATTTTATTCTGATTTCTTGATGCAGGCGATCTTTGGTATTCGATAGTATCACCAGCTTCATCCTTATATTAAGTATAGTTAGAGTATTTTTGTGATGTTTAAATAATTAATAGTTCTACAGGCATAGTTGTAAGGAAGAAAAATGGCACAATAAAGGCGTGATGCCTCAGTGGATTCCAATAATCTCATCTCCCCCAGCCTGAGTTTACCTGCCAGAAGATTTTAAGTGCAGACTTAAAGCGCTGGAATTAATCTATTTTTTACTACCGTTTATTTTTAGGTGAATGCATAACTCTAACATGGTGGTAGTATTCGCTACTGTTTGAAAAATTCGTTTCTATAACAGTTTCAGAGTATGCCTTATCTCTTGCTCTTTTTAGGCTGATCAATTCAACGATGTTCGGTGCGTTTCTGAAAATAGTACTATGCTCCTATCCAGAAATTACGGCTGTGTAACAGGTTGGAATATTGAGATCAGGCTCGCATCTTAGACTAGGTCAACTTACTAAACTGGCGCCGAATTAATTGAGATGGAGAGGGGAATGGAAACAACTATGAGGAAGGAGATACTGTGACTCTATTATCAAGTTTGTTTACACTTGACCAGGCTGAGCAGAAGAGAAAAGAGTTGCAGGCAACGATAGAGCTTCAGCAACAGGTCGAAATTGCGTTTACCCTTGGGCGCTCGTCTGGGAGCAAATCAGAAGCGAAAATAAAAAGTAGTTCAGATAAGCACCTGAAGAGCCTGGTAGAGATGGGAGCAAGTATTGCAGATGAGTTGACCGATAAAGAGCTCTTTCATTTACAAGGGCTAACGCAACCTGCCACAACTCGCCAGGTGGAAATTCTGAAACATTTTAAGATGCCACGCTCATTGAGTGGAAACAAAACAATGGCAAATTATTACATCAGAAAGATATTTTCTGATGCCGAGAATATTAAAGAGTGGCAAAAACGCCCCCCCACATCAAGAGTTATGCAGGGATTGCTTTTTATGGATGGCGTTCTGGCTCGGGGTATGACTCAGCGTGAGGCACAATTGAAACTGAAAAAAACCGGTGTCAAAGATCCTGCGAGGTTCCTTGAGTGGAAACAGATAGAATATCTTTTTCTAGGGGTTAATGATCAAGTGACCCGCCAACAAAATGCCACCAGGAAAATCACCTGGAAACGTTTTTATCACTACTATGATGAAGTATTAAGTAATGGTCTATCAAACGATGAGGTCACTGTTGAGATGGTTTTAAGTCTGATTGTCAGTCAGCAGAGAAGCAATCTTGTTCTCCCTAGTGCATCTGCTTCTGATATGGGCACGCTTTCCGCTTCAGTGTAGACCACTGTTAATCTGTGGCTCTACTTAGAGGCAGTCGCATGGTGAAGGTCGTTCCAACCCCTTCTTCGGTCTCAAAGTAGAGTTCACCCTGATGTTTTCCAACGACAATATCTTGAGCAATTGCTAATCCTTGGCCTGTCCCTCGCCCGACATCTTTGGTAGTAAAGAATGGGTTGAATACATGATCCTGTGCCTCCTTGGGTATGCCAGTACCGGTATCGCTAATGCGTACTTCAGCATGATTTCCATCTAAATTCGATGTAATGCTGATGACGCCTTTCTGCTCACGTTTGGCAGCTTCGATGGCATGGGACGCATTGACAATCATATTCAGAATGACCTGAGAAATCTCACCAGCCAGACACTCTATATTCGGTAGATCGTCACACAATTTCAGGTTCGTCTCCGCTACATATTTCCACTCGTTTTTACATACTGCCACTGCATTGCCGATAATTCTGTTTAAATCTGTAGCAACCATCTCTTTTGAGCCAGGGTGAGCAAATTCTTTCATCGCTAAAACAATATCGGCAACTTGAGCTGAGCCACTGATAGATTGTTGTATGGCATTCGATGTCTCTTCACCAAGATAATCCAAGTCTATCTCTTCTATAATCTCTTTTGCGTTTTCCACTTCGGCTTTGAGATCTGGATGATCTGTCGCTTTTTGCATGAGTTTGAGATAGGCATTTAATAATCTATCGATATCTTCATGAGACTCCTTGAGAAACCTTAAATTGTCACCGATATATTGGATGGGTGTGTTTATTTCATGAGCGATACCACCGGCTAATTGCCCCACAGCTTCCATTTTATGGGTCTGATTCAGCTCTCTTTCCAGCTGTCTGCGTTGCTCATCGGCTTTTTTTCGTTCTGAAATATCGTTAAAGGTGACAACAACGCCAATTTCTTCCTTCTCTCTTATCAGGGGAGAGACTGAATAGGCAATATCCACCGCTCGGCCCTCCTTGTGAAAAAAAGTATCATCATAACCGGAACGGGTTATTCCATCTGCTAGTGTTAGATTGATTGCAGATTCTACCGAGTTATCTGGATCTGGGGTCTTATCACTATAAACCATTTTGCTAAACAGACTCCCCTCCATCTCTTGCGTGTTCCAACCCAGTAACCACTCACTTTCAGGGTTTGAGAATTTAACTCTACCTTGTTCGTCTAACACTACAAATCCCTCACTCATACTCTTAGTGACATCACTGAGGAATTGTTCTTTCTCTTCCAGGTCGTCCTGTGTCTTTTTTAACATGAACCAGTGTTTGCGCAGCATGTGGATGAGAAAATTTGCGGTGAAAGAGATCACAATAAAGCCAGTAATGTGCAGAAATAACATGATCTGCTTTGCCTTGAGCTGCGAGGCAATTATTGGTTTGGCCATCACTTTTACGCTGATTCCACCACGTATATCACCTGCAGTTTTTCCCTCATATCCATGACAATTGAGACACTGCTCCTGCATGAAGACAGGGCCCATATATCTAAAAAACTCCGGCTCCTGCTGCAGAAATTCCTCAAAGATAAATTTCGATCCCTTTTCGAATTGTTTGAGAGCGCCTGATTCCCATGGGTCAGCGAGATTTTCAGGATTCATTGGTTGCGCTGATACGGCACGATAGTGGATATCTTTAACACTCTGTTTCTTGAGAAGGGTCGGATCATTTGCCATCAAAATGGGGTTGATCTTGGTGAGTCTGACCATCTCAAACATGATTTTTCCACGTTCGAAGGCAATCTCTTTTACAGACCGGTCAATTAGGGTGAGATTCCATATTAGAGAAAGGGATGCTAAAAGCAGCCAAAAGATTATTGGGGATAACCAATAGTATTTTGATTGTAGTAGTCGAATCAGCATTACTGCATCCATTTCTTCGTGTCAGGTGGTGAGGGGTACCTGATGTTCTAGTCCAGCTTCATAAATAATATAACGGTCTGATTAGATTTTACTTGAGAAACATATACGCCATTCAATTCCAATAAGTTTTCCGCTACTTTTTGTGCGGTTTGAAATGGGTTTCAAAGTCAGCGCCATGTGCTGGTTTGCAGGCTTGATTGCTCGACTAGTAGGATATATGCAGGATGCTAAGTGTAAATGAAAATATTCTTATAAAAAACGGGTAATTAGTGGCACAATCCTGTCGCAGAAAGTGTATGAAATGAGTGTTCCTTTTCCGTTACAAAGAGGCCAAATCTACCATGTCTATGACACAAACTCAGGAATTGCAGCTCAATCACCGATCGGTAAGACGTTTTCTGGATAAACCGCTCAATCCTGGCCAACTCGAGGCGTTAATCCGTTGCGGTCAGGCTGCGGCAACTTCGAGCTTTATTCAGGCATATTCAGTTGTGCGGGTGACACGGCCAGAGGTTAGGTCGGCTATCGCAACGGCTGCTGGGGGGCAGATTTGGATAGAGAAGGCTGCAGAATTTCTGGTATTTTGTGCTGACTTGCGTCGTATCAACAGGGCCTGTCAAAGCAGAGAGATGGGTGAACTGGAGGGGTACAGTGAGCACAGCTTGGCTGCAGTCATTGATGTCGCGTTAATGGCGCAGAATCTGATTTTGGCGGCAGAGTCTCAAGGCTTGGGGGGTGTCTTTATCGGCGGCATTCGCAATCAACCGGAGATCATTGTGGAACAACTCAGTCTGCCTCACTGGGTAACGCCACTATTTGGAATGTGTCTGGGCTGGCCGGATTCAAATAGTGAGGTAAAACCAAGGATGCCTGTAGATTGTATTCTGCATCAGGATCAGTATCAGGATATAGCACCAGATCGAATGGCAGAATACGATCAACAGATGTCAGATTATTATGCAGCGCGTGGTACCAATATAAAAATAACAGATTGGTCTAATGCCACGGCGAATGCTGTACAAGGTAAGAAGAGGGCGCATATGCTCGATTTTCTGCGAGCCAGAGGATTTTTTGTCTGTTAGCATCTTTTTATACCACCTGTTTCAGGGCCAATAAAATAGATTTATCACTACCATCCCAAGATAATTCTCGGCTTCACAAGGATCAATAATACAAACTTTAAGATCAGGGTAGGGTGGGGCCATGCCCCACCAAAATAGCGATAGAGACCTGCTCAATGTGGGTGAATGGGATAGAACTTAAATGGCTATAGAGCCAGCTATATTCTATTTTTCAGTTTATCCGGTGGGGCATGGCCCCACCCTACGCATATGTTGAACCGCGAAGGGATATGGCAAATAGCCGATGCAATTATCCTGCACATTTAAGATCAGGGTAGGGTGGGGCCATGCCCCACCAAAATAGCGATAGAGACCCGCTCAATGTGGGTAAATGAATTAATTTTAGGCATATTATTACTGATTTTATGATAAGTCCTGGCTACTAACTGTTAAAGTGGCGATATTTGCGATACTTTATTCGAATATCCAATCTGTAGCTTGAAAATGAATAGAGTCTTCTCCAGCGTTCATCTAGATACGAGCGGGACACTCAAAGGTCTCAGGGGATGTCTAGAAGCGGCTATAAATAGTGGTGCACAGGGTTTACTGCTATTGATTGGCAGTACAAGTGCCATCGATATTAAGACCCTGCCTGATCTATTGCATGCATTGCCTGTTCCTGCGGTTGGTGTGGTTGTGCCAGGGGTTATCCTTGGGGATGAATCATACGAAAGTGGCATATTGGTGTGTGGTTTAACATCAACTTCTATCGCCTATGTGGTACCTGACATTACCCGATCAGAGAGCGCTCTCAATCGAGATATCTCAAAAATATTAGCTGCCAACCAAAATAGATCAAGCGTATTGATTGTTATTGATGGTCTATCCAAAGGGGTGGATAACTTTGTAACCACACTGCATGATTGTATAGGACCCAATGTCGAGGTAATTGGTGCAGGCTGCGGCTATATCGATTTTTCTTCACGTCCAAATATCGTCACACCTGAAGGATTGATCTCTAATGCAGCGCTATTGTTATTCAGCACCATGTCGCTGACTACCTCTGTCCGACATGGATGGGAAAGGGTTGAGGGGCCCTTTTTAGTGACTGATGCGACCGATAATCTGATACATCAGATTAATTATCAGCCCGCTTTTCCATTCTACATGAACATTGTCGCCCAACATCTTGGTCATTCAGTGGAGGTTGAGGCGTTCAGTGATCTGGCTAATCACTATCCTTTCGGAATGGAACAGCTGGATAGTGAGTTTCTTGTACGTGACCCGGTAAACCGGGTCGGCAACTCCATAGTATGTGCCGGAGCTGTTCCTACTGACGCAATGGTATATCTGCTTCATTCCAATCGGGATGATCTGATCGATGCTGCGGGAACTGCAGCGCTCAATCTGTGTAATCGCTACTCCAATCGCTATAGCTCGGAAGATGGTCTGATTGTGTTTGTGATCGACTGTATCTCCCGGCGAATGGTGTTGGGTGATGATTTCAGTGATGAGCTGGCAGTTATCCGGCGAAATCTGCCTAAAAGCATTTCTGTACTGGGTATTCTCTCTGTCGGTGAAATTGCCAACTCCGACCAGGGGGGGATCCAGTGGCTGAATAAAACCACAGTGATTGCTGGATTGGCGAAATGATCGAGTCACGTCAAATCGATACCTTGAGCTTAATCTCAATTCAGCATGAATTGGCGATGAATATCGGTCTCAAACCGCAACTGGTTCCAATGGTGCGGCATCTGATGAAGGTCTGTCTGCGGCGCCTTTCTGTACGCAGGGTCTATCTTTTTCTGCAGATAGAAGAGATTGAGTTGCTACCGACTGAAGCCAACCCGGGCCCCGAGGGTTGTGTCTATTTTGCCATGCCTGCCGATCATCAAGGTGGGATTCTTGAAACACCGCAGATTGGAGAGTGGATCGCTGCATTTTTCCGTAGTGAAATAGCCTCAAAGGAAGTGACTGTTTTTCAAATTGGCCAGCAGTTTTTTTATGTCTATCCGCTAGCTGATAACGGCATATTGATTCTTGAGCGTGCTCAAACGCCTTTGCCGGATATATTGATTGGCGCATTGACACCTGTCTTTGAACGTCTGCGTCAGGGATATGAAGCGGCAATCCAGCATGAGCAGATCACCCATGAAGTGCAGCGCAGAAGAGTTGCAGAAAGACGTATTGAGCATCTGGCATTCCACGATGACTTGACTGGCCTTCCCAATCGAAGATTTCTGCTTAGACAGATTAAACATAACATTGATACGGTCATCTCAGAGAAGGTATTTAGCGCATTGGTCTACTTGGGGCTGGATAATTTCAGCGATATCAATGAGTCTCTTGGTTACCAGATTGGGGATGCTGTTCTGGCCCAACTTTCACAACGTGTTTTTTTTCCTCGCGACCATATGACAGTTGCCGCTCGACTCGATGGTGACGAGTTTGGTGTCTTGATGACAAACCTGCCAGCTGATGATAAAGCTGCAAGGGAACGAGTAGTGGAGTTGACCCGCTGGCTTTTAGCTCAGATTGAAGAGCCCTGTGAGGTCAACGGCCGATCGATAAGCGTGTCTGCAAGCGCTGGCATTGCTATGTTGACCGGTAGAGGTGATGAGCCCGAGGCGCTGCTCAGTCACGGTCGCTCTGCACTCCGCCGGGCAAAAGCGCTAGGCCGCAGTACCATCCATCTTCACAACACCTCTACAGATGAGGGCACCAGTCAACGTCTCAGCCTCGATTATGATATGCGCTCTGCCCTCAAGGTCGGAGACTTTCAGCTTTGGCTGCAACCCCAGGTTGACCCTGAGGGATGCATCATAGGGGCAGAGACCCTGATCCGTTGGCAACATAAGGAAAAAGGTATGATGTCGCCGGGTACCTTCATTCCAATGGCAGAAAAGTCAGGCTTTATTGTCCCCCTCAGCGAGTGGGTAGTAATTGAAGCCTGTAAACTGATCAAAATACTCGATCAGCAGGGTGCACTGCCTGTTGGGGCTCAGCTTGGGGTTAATTTAAGCGCCAAGCAGTTTCATCAACCCGATTTTGTCAGTCGTCTATTAGCCACAATAAAAGAGTCCGGTGTAGAACCCAATCGCTTAGAGCTGGAACTGACTGAGGGGACATTGCTCGATAATGTTGAAGAGGCGATCGAAAAGATGAGGCTGCTGCGGGATGCAGGACTACATATTTCAATTGATGACTTTGGTACCGGTTACTCCTCTCTGGCCTATCTGCGCAGACTACCCATTAATCGGGTCAAAATCGACCAGGCCTTCGTCGCTAATATCGATACTAATCCAGATGATCAAGCCATTGTTGAGGTCATTATCTCTATTGCACAACATTTCAAGATGAAAGTGATTGCAGAAGGCATCGAGCGGTCAGAGGCCCTTGAGGTTTTATTGGATATGGGCTGTCATCAGTTTCAAGGTTACCTGTTTCATCGGCCGATGCCTCTGGATGCGTTTCTGAATCTGAAGTGATCAGGTTCGAATCAATTGCTCAGACGTTTATATTTGATGCGGTGAGGTTGGTCGGCTTCCGCACCCAAACGACGTTTACGATCGGCTTCGTAATCAGCATAGTTGCCTTCAAACCAGACTACGCCAGAATCACCTTCGAATGCCAGAATATGGGTTGCGATACGATCCAGAAACCAGCGATCATGGCTGATGACTACCGCGCAACCTGGGAATGAGAGCAGGGCCTCTTCCAATGCCCTGAGGGTCTCCACATCCAGGTCGTTGGTCGGTTCGTCGAGCAGCAGTAAATTACCGCCACTTTTAAGTAATTTCGCGAGGTGTACCCGATTGCGTTCACCGCCTGATAGATTGCCAATCCGTTTCTGTTGATCTGAGCCTTTGAAGTTGAAATGGCTGACGTAGGCCCTGGAAGGCATCTGAAATCGATCTACCGTAAGGATGTCCTGACCATCAGATATCTCTTCCCATACGGTCTTATCCGCATCCAGAGCATCGCGGCTTTGATCGACATAGGCAACTTCCACACTCTCACCTATGCGCATTTCACCACCATCCGGTTTTTCCTGTCCGGTAATGATACGGAAAAGAGTGGTCTTACCTGCGCCATTAGGGCCAATGATGCCAACAATGCCACCTTTTGGCAGGTTGAAGGTGATGTCGTCGTAGAGCACTCGATCACCAAAAGCCTTCTTTAAATTTTCTGCTTCTATCACCTGATCACCCAGTCTTGGGCCTGGTGGGATATAGAGCTCATTGGTCTCATTGCGCTTTTGAAACTCTTGAGACTGCAACTCTTCGAATCTTTGCAGACGGGCCTTGCTCTTGGCATGGCGTCCCTTTGGATTGGAACGTACCCACTCAAGCTCAGACTTCATGCTCTTTACATGAGCTGCTTCTTCACGGGACTCTTGTGCCAGGCGCTGCTCTTTCTGTTCCAGCCAGGAGGAGTAGTTGCCCTCCCATGGAATGCCGTAGCCCCGATCAAGTTCGAGTATCCAGCCAGCGACATTGTCGAGGAAGTAGCGATCATGGGTAACCGCCACCACAGTACCTGTATATTCGTGCAGAAATCGCTCCAACCAGGCTACAGACTCAGCATCGAGATGGTTGGTCGGTTCATCCAGCAGTAGCATATCCGGTTTTTCCAACAGCAAGCGGCACAAGGCGACCCGACGACGCTCACCGCCTGAGAGTGTTTTTACGTCAGCATCCCAGGCAGGGAGACGAAGGGCGTCGGCAGCAATTTCCAGCTGTCGCTCAATGTTGTGGCCATCGCAGGTTTGGATAATGTCTTCGAGTTTGGCTTGCTCCTTTGCCAGGGCATCGAAGTCGGCATCAGCTTCGGCGTAGGCGGCGTAGACTTCGTCAAGACGTGACAGGGCCTGTTTGACCTCGCCCAGCGCAGCTTCCACATTGCCTCTGACATCAAGGGTTTCATCCAGCTGGGGTTCCTGGGAAAGATAACCGACTCTAATGCCGGCTTGAGGACGAGCTTCGCCTTCGATGTCAGTATCAACCCCTGCCATGATACGCAGTAGAGTCGATTTACCTGCACCGTTGAGTCCGAGTACGCCGATTTTGGCGCCGGGGAAAAAAGAGAGGGAGATATCACGCAGAATCTGCTTTTTCGGGGGGACAACTTTGCCTACCCGATTCATTGTATAGATGTATTGGGCCATGATTTTCAAATAGTAGTATTGATTTTCAGAGAGTGGCCATCCATTAACACGGCATGCCAGGTCGTCGGGTTAATCGATTGCTCAAATTTATTTGTCGATATCCTAACATGGGTGCATCCCTGCAGGTAGTTATACCTGTTATTGGATGATTGTCTGGAGGCTATTGCCTGAAACGTACACGCCCCATTTTCCGCAATTTCACCTCAAGGCCGGGTCAGGCAGTTTTCGAAGTCTATATCCACTGAACCAAATTCAGTTTTATCAATTCTATGGGGTAGGGTGCAGTCTGAATCAGAATAGAGTTTGGGGTTTGTCTGGATGGTGCCGAAGCTGGTGAATTCGTAGTCGCCTTTTGCCCAAAGATTTGTCTCAGTTGTCTCATCCATTGGAACAGGATCGCAGGATTCAGTGATCCAAGTGCCTTGAAGAGGGGATTGTTCAGTCTGATTCTTTGAGTCGTGGTTGCAACCGGAGAAAAGAAATAACGTAATAATCAGTGTGATGTTTATGTCTCTATTCATGATATCCCTATCTTTTTTTGGTGGCTATTCCATAGCTTGTACTACCAGCAGAGTAGGCCGCTGCGGCCCGTTAGTTGATCATGTTACTCGGCGATCTGATCATCTGCAGAAACTCACTTTCGGGAACAGGGCGGCTGTAGAAAAATCCCTGGGCCAAGTGGCAGCCGGCAATATTGAGTTGGTCAATCTGTGTCTGACTCTCTACCCCTTCAGCGATAAGATCCAGATTGAGTCCCCTGGCCATTGAGATAATCGCAGTGACTATGGAGTTGTCACCCGTGGATTTGATCCCTTCGACAAAAGAGCGATCCATTTTCAGAGTGTTGATCGGTAGTGATTGAAGATAACCCAGGGATGAGTATCCGGTGCCGAAATCGTCGATGGCAATACGTATGCCTTTAAGGGAGAGTCGGGATAGGGTATCTATGGCTTTCTCCATATCCTGCATAATGGCATGTTCAGTAATTTCAAGTTCCAGTACATTTCTGGGCAGGTTATGTCGCTTGATGATTGCCAATGTTTTATTGACGAACTGATCCATCTCCAACTGCTGTACAGAAATATTCACCGAGAGACTCAGGGTGATGTTCTCCTCTGTCTGCCAGCGTTGCATATCCTCGCAGGCCTTGCGCATCACCCATTCGCCGAGTGGGATGATCAGGCCCGACTCCTCAGCAACATTGATAAATTCGTTAGGTTGAATGAGGCCCTTCACAGGATGCTGCCATCGCACCAGTGCCTCAACGCCTACCATTCTGTTTTCCAGCATATTGTATTGAGGTTGATAGTAGAGGCAGAGTTCATCTGTGGATATCGCCTTTCTCAGGCCATTTTCTATATCCAGAGAAGCGGCGAAATGGGTTTTCATCTGCTCGGAGTAGAATGCGTAGCCGTTTTTACCTGAATTCTTTACCTTATACATGGCAATGTCGGCATTCTTGATCAAGGCGTCCTTGGTATCGCCATCACCGGGATAGACGGCAATGCCGATGCTGAAGCTCATGTAGATCTCTTCAGTTTTGATGAAGAAGGGGTTAGAGGTGAGACGTAGAATCTTCTCAGCCAGATTACGCGCCTCCTGGATATCATTGATCTCTGGAATCAGCAGATTGAACTCATCTCCACCCACCCGTGCCAGGGTGTCAGCTTCTCGCAGTTCACTGCGCAGGCGTTGTCCTACCAGTTTCAGCAGTTCGTCACCAACGAAATGGCCAAGGGAATCATTGATGATCTTGAACCTGTCCATGTCGAGATACATCACCACCAGTTTTTTACCTGAGCGCTTCGATTGCGCCATGGCCATGTTCAGCCGGTCTCGGAATAGTGTTCGATTTGGTAAGTTGGTCAGCAGATCATGGTAAAGCTGATACTTGATCAACTCTTCAGCCTGTTTTCGCTCTGTGATGTCTCTGGCGACTCCGTAGGTGCCAATAAAGGATTTTTGATTTTCATTATCAACGGCGTAGATGCCTATAGAGCTCAGCTCTATAGGAACTGTTCGAGATTCAAAATAACGCGGTCCCTCATTGATTTTGCAATTCAATCGTAACTCTGTGCTTCGTGTTGCACGATCACCAGTGCGCCGTTCATTGAATGTATAATGGGCCTGATTGATATCCTCCTCATAGACCAGTTTTGAGAAGTGTTGACCAATCATCTCCTTCGGGGGATAACCCAACAGGGTTTCGACGCGTTCATTGACGAATGCAAACCGGCCTTCCTGATCGAGCAGGTAGATCATATCCGGAGAGTTATTGACGATGAATTTGTGCAGTGACTCAGATTCATTCAGGCGTTGTGATATCTGGGTATTTTCTATCTGTAAGCGTCGTCTCTCCAGGGTGTTTGAGATGGTACGTAACAGCTCTTCAGGCTCATAGGGTTTTCGCAGAAAATCCTGGGCACCTTTGCGCAGGGCCAATGAGGCATGATCGAAAGTGGCTTCTCCACTGATTACGATAATGTCACAATCGATACTCTCCTGACTGATATGTTCCATTACTTTGTGACCATTCAGGTCAGGCATGTTGAGATCGAGCAGTATCAGGTCGAAACTACTGCTATCAAGAAGTTCTATCGCTTCCCTGCCACTTTCTGCCAGGGTTATCTCATGCCCAGAGAACCTCAGTAGCTCTTTCAGGCTGGCTCTTGCTCTGGGTTCATCATCTGCGATAAGAATTCGTGCAATACCCTCCCGCTTGCGCTGCTCTTTTTTGAGCCCGATTGGTATTGTGGAGAAGTTTCCTTCAATCCCCGGCCATGGTGCTGGATAATATGGATGCATTGCTTATTCTCATGCCGTACGAGGCAAAAATAACTGAAAACGCGTTCCCGTTTTGTTGTTCGAGGTGCAATTGATCACCCCGGAAAGTTCATCCATTAAACTTTTGATTATCGCCAGCCCAAGACCTGAATGTGAGCTGTCTTTGGTACTCTTCCCAGGCAAAAAAAGCTGATCCATGATCTCTGAATCGATCCCAGGCCCAGAATCCACAATTTGAATCTCAATATGGGCCTTACCATTAAGATAGGCATTATCTCTGGTTGCAATACTCAGTTTCCCTCCCTCTGGCATGGCTTCGACTGCATTTTTGATCAGATTGGTTAGTATTTGCTTCATATGACCTCTCTGGAGAGTGATCAGAGGGATATTGGCATCGAGGTCGACTTCGGTGTTGATATTGTGGGTTGTAAACAGTGAGGATTGAAACAACTTGTGAAGATCCGTAATCAGACTGTTGATATCCACCCTTTTTTCCTGTTGTTCCAACTCATCAGGAATATCCCGGATACGTAGCAGAATCTTGCCGACCCGGTTGATCTCATCTTTGATGATATCCAATTCTTCCTTTACCTGGTTATCATCACCCAGCTTCATGCCCAGTATATGTAGGTAGTTGTTGATGATTCCAAGTGGATTATTGGCCTCGTGAACCACTTTTCGCGCCTCCAGGTGGAAGGCGGCGCGCTCATCATCAAGTAGCTGTTGCCGTGATGTGGATATCTCCTGCTGAAGCTGTAGTGTTTCACCGGCTTCACGGGCAAACAGTTTCAAAAGTGATATCTGAGGGGTGAGAGCATCGTATTGGTGCTTGTCCATACCGAGTGCGATCACGCCAATGGGATACTCTTGGGATGTCAGAGGCAGATAGAGCAGTGCTTCACTGCTGATCAGGCGCATCAATTGTTGATCTGCAACCGACAGCCTTGCTAGATGTGCATCATCATGGGTGAAAGCAAGGCTTTGGTTGTTAAAAACCCAGGCTGCCGTACTACGATCCGATTCAATGGCAATTAGCAGATCCTGGATCTTCTCTCTGCGAGTCGGGGAGGGACAGTGAGGGATTAATTGTGGTGCATCTTCCGCTTTCAGCAGGAAACAGACCTGTTTGATTCCGAACAGTAGATCAACATCTCTCTGTATCTGCTGCAGAGTGGCAGAAAAATCGGCCTTTTCGCTTGTTCTCGCCAGAGTGCCACCGAAAAGCGCAGCTTGTTTTACTCGTTCACCAAGTGCCTGCTGTTGCGCTTCACTCTTCTCTTTAGTCGAGGTAATTTCTCCTGTGACAGAGAATGGGATACCTAAACTACCTGCGGCTGCGCTGGCCTTTTCATGGGCGTCAGTAATGACCTGTTCCAATACAGCCTGATTCAAACCAAACAGCTCATCGCCTTGGGCTAGTGCACTATCATCTGGTTTGATACCGTTTGCGACGAGTTGACATGAGAGGTTCACCAGTTTGACCAGCTGTGAACTGTCAAGAATGTTTTCAGCCGGTTCACACTGAAAACGAAGCGCATCAGAAAGAAAACCCTCAAGCTGCCATCGATCGACCATCTCTGATCCAATCAGCGGAAAGGTCGCCCCGTAACTCTTCTCTTCTGCCTGTAGCAGCGCTTGGATTTCCTGGTTTGTATCGATCAGTTTCAGATATCCCTGATGATCTGATTGCAACAGTGCAAGTTGTCCAAGACGATGAAGCAGACCGGCCAGGTAAGCCTCTTCTAATGTTGCGTAGGCAGTGAGTTCAGCCAGGGAGCGGGCAACATAGGCGCAGACCAGTGATCTTGACCAGATCAGATCTAGACTTTGACCAATCTGTTTACTGAGGTTGGAAAAGTATTGCTGAACCGCACTGTTGATAGCGATGGTTCTGACACTGTTGATGCCCAGCACTACCAGCATCTGTTGAAGCGTAGTGAACTCGTTCCATTGTCGATAAAAAGGTGAATTTGCTGCTGACATTACTTGGGATGTGATACTGGCATCCTTCTGAATGATCTCTGCCAATGATTCGAAACTCACATCGGGGTTATTGCAGCTATCAATCAACGCTATCAGTATCGCTGGCGGGGAAGGCAGATCGCAAAATTTGCCTGCAGTTGTTTTGTTTTGCTGTTGAGTTTCCACGTAAATCCCAAGTTTATTATAGAGTTATACCTGGATGTTGTTGTAATTAATAGCACTAATCCTTCATTTGTAAAAGCGTTTTCACTATGTCTGCATGTCTTGCAGGTAGGGCATGCTTGAATAATAGTATTTTTATTACTATTGGATGGCATATTCGGCCAGGTCAATAATGTTATTAACAACCGAGGTGAGTGTGGCATCACCTGTTCAGTTGGCGTTGAAAGTAATATTTTCAAAGATCCAGGCAACAAGCTTGATGTCGGAAAATCGCCTGATTGGGTCCGTATGAGGAGTCAATTATTTGTCTTTTTCTTTTTAGCAATTTATAACTTATTGAAAATAATTGATAAAAACAGGTCAACCAGGGTGGCACTTTAATTGCATTCGTTGATGAGTAGTCTCATTGAGGAATGACAACATGGCAAACGAACAGGAATCTGAAGAGCTCGACCTGGGTGAAGAGAAGAGCGGAAAATCCAAGCTCATCATTATTATCGCTATTGTAGCGGTTGTGCTGATCGGCGGTGGTGTAGCTGCATTTTTTCTACTCAGCGGAGATGAGGAAGCTGAAGCTGAAGAAGCAACAGCTGAAGAGCAGGTGGAAGAGGTGAAGGGGCCAGCTCAATATCTCGATTTCAAACCGCCATTTGTAGTCAATATGCCTGGCAAACCAAGCCTGTTGCAGATCGGTGTCAGCATACGGGTCTACTCTGAGCCCATGGCAGAGTTCATCCGCCACAATGATCCCATGATTCGTCATCATCTACTCAATCTTCTATCAGCTAAAGATGCGAAATCCCTGAAAACACGTGAAGCCAAAGATGCCTTGCAGGATGAGATGCTGCAGGCACTGAATCAGGTGGTGAAGGAGTTGGAAGGGCCGGGTGAAGTGGATGGGATCTTTTTTACCAGTTTCGTGATGCAGTAATCCAAACATATAGGAATTAGAGATGAGTGCCAGCGACCTGCTATCACAAGAAGAGATCGATGCCCTGTTACATGGTGTCGATAGTGGGGATGTCGCCACAGAATCAGAAGTTTCGGATGAGGGTGGTACCGTCTCATATGATTTTACCAGTCAAGACCGAATTGTACGGGGGCGGCTACCAACTCTGGAGATGATTAACGAACGATTCGCAAGATTGTTTCGCACCAGTCTCTTCAATATGTTGAGACGAACAGCGGATCTGTCAGTTTCTGGCATCCAGATGCAGAAATTCTCTGAGTTTGTCCACAGTCTTTTTGTACCAACCAGCCTGAATATGATCCGTATGCCGCCAATGCGTGGGAAGGGGTTATTCGTATTTGATCCAAAACTGGTATTCAGCGTTGTTGATAACTACTTCGGTGGTACCGGTCGTTTCCATACCAAGATTGAAGGTCGTGATTTTACGCCCACAGAGAATCGGGTTGTTCAGTTATTGCTGAACAGCGCCTTTGAAGATATGAAGAGTGCCTGGAAGCCTGTATTCAATGTCGACTTCGAATACAGCGGGTCTGAAGTCAATCCACAATTTGCAAACATCGTCAGTCCATCAGAAGTAGTAGTAGTGACCTCTTTTCATGTGGATCTGGAAAATGGGGGAGGTGATTTCCATATCTGCTTGCCCTATTCAATGCTTGAACCCATCCGCGAATTACTGGATGCCGGCGTTCAAAGTGATCGGGGTGAAAGAGACGAGCGTTGGGAGCGGTCACTTAAAGAAGAGATTTTGGCTGCAAAAGTAGAATTGTGCAGCAATCTGACCGAGGTGCAAATGAGTCTGAAAGATCTGGCAGGATTGAAAGCTGGTGATGTGATTCCGATCGACATGCCGGAAGAGGTAGAGGTTGAAGCAGCTGATGTTCCCGTATTTAAAGCCAAGTTAGGTGTTTCTGATGGAAACTATGCCTTAAAGATCAGTGAATGGCTTATAAATAATCAGCGCAAAGGTTTGCACGATTATCTTGAAATAGAGAACAAGGCCTGAGCAATCTGTCGGAGTCATCTCCGGGAGCTTGTTGTAGCTTGATTGTTATCGATGGCCAAGGGTAAATCCCCTAAGAGGGTATGAAGATGAGTGATGAGAAAAGTGTTGATCCTAATGAAGCGTTAGCTGATGAATGGGCAGCAGCGCTTGAAGATCAAGCGGATGATGAACAACCGACAGATACTGCAGCAGCCAGCTTTGATGAGCTGACAGATGAATCTGCATCAGTAAACAGTGTCAACATGGATGCCATTTTGGATGTGCCAGTGACTATCTCGATGGAGATTGGACGCACTAGAATTAATATCCGAAATTTATTGCAGCTAAATCAAGGTTCAGTAGTTGAACTTGATCGGCTGGCAGGTGAACCGATGGATGTTCTGGTTAATGGCACCCTGATTGCACAAGGTGAAGTTGTGGTGGTAAATGAGAAATTCGGCTTACGTTTGACCGATATCATCAGTCCATCCGAACGGGTCAAGAGGTTAAGTTGATGACCCGCTGGCTACTGATTGGGATTTTTTTCAGTAATTGCCTGATGGCAGCTGAAGAGACAAAGAAGCAGATAGGTGTCAATGTTTCTCCAATCGGCGCTGAAGGACTTTTAAGTACAGTCAGTGGTTTGTTGATTGTATTGGCAGTGATCGTTGGCGCGGCCTGGCTGTTCAAACGCTATGGCCAGATGTCCATGGGCGGGAAGGGTTTGGTTCGCGTTGTTGGTGGCGCCTCGGTCGGTAGTCGCGAACGTGTTGTAGTGGTTGAAGTTGAAAACACTCGAATGTTGATCGGCGTAGCACCTGGACAGGTGCGCATGCTGCACTTGCTGGACGATGGAACTGCAAATTTCAAACAACATCTTGAAGAGCTTGAACAGCAAAATGATACGACTCCTCAGGATAGTGAGAAAGCACAATGAAAATTTTGTGGCTTATCTTCGGATTGCTTGTCAGCGGTTTGTTGCAAGCCGCTCCTGGTGTAGATGCTTTCAGTGTTACCCCTGGTGCTGATGGCGGGCAGACTTATACTCTGACTATTCAGGTTCTGATGTTTATGACCGCCCTGACTATGTTGCCTGGGGCGCTGATGATGATGACTTCCTTTGCAAGGATCATCATCGTACTGGCAATCCTGCGACAGGCCTTGGGTACTCAAAACACCCCTTCAAATCAGATTCTCATTGGACTCGCCCTGTTTTTGACACTATTCATCATGATGCCGGTGTTTAATGAAGTAAATGAGGTAGCAGTGCAACCCTATATGGCAGAAGAGTTGGATACCATGCAGGCACTTCAGGCTGCTGCGGAACCGGTTAAAACCTTCATGCTTGCACAGACACGCGAAGATGATCTGGCTCTGTTTGCAAGGATCGGTAATTTTGGTGAATTCAACGGACCTGAAGAAGTGCCCTTCAGTTTATTGTTGCCCTCATTTGCAACCAGTGAATTGAAAACAGGTTTTCAGATCGGTTTTCTACTGTTCATTCCGTTTTTGGTAATCGACTTGGTGGTGGCCAGTATTCTCATGTCGATGGGCATGATGATGCTTTCGCCAATGATCATTTCGTTACCTTTCAAAATCATGTTGTTCGTACTGATTGATGGCTGGGCGTTGGTGTTTGGCACTTTGGCATCCAGTTTTCAAATATAGACGGGAGATCTGCTCATGAGTCCTGATACTGTAATGGCCATCGGACAGAATAGCCTGGAGGTTATCGGCATCCTCTCCGGGATGATATTGCTTCCTGCTTTGGCTGTGGGCTTGATCATTGCCATGTTTCAGGCAGCCACGCAGATCAATGAGATGACCCTGACATTTATCCCCAAGCTGGTTGTGTCTGGACTGATTTTAATGTGGGCAGGTAATTGGATGCTGCAACTGTTAATGAATTTCTCGATTAATTTAATCGAGAGTATACCTGAGCTGATTCTGTAATCAGCGATGGAGAATCCGGTAGACGATCATGGTCTTCAATGAAGTTCAACTCAATGCCTGGATCGCAACCTATTTTTGGCCGATGGTGCGTATTAGTGCCATGCTGCTCTCCGCTCCTCTGTTCAGTTCCCGCCAGGTACCGGTACGTTTGCGTCTGTTTTTGATGGTGCTGATCTCATTTTTAGTTGCACCAACACTGCCTCTGTTGCCCCCAGCAGATGTTCTTAGTCACACCGGATTCATGATTATGCTTCAACAGATTCTGATTGGCATCATGATGGGTTTTCTGTTGCAGATGGTATTTGCAGCATTGGTATTCGGTGGTCAGGTCGTCGCCTACAGTATGGGCTTGGGCTTTGCTTCAATGGTGGATCCGGCAAATGGCGTACAGGTACCCGTGATATCACAGTTTTATCTGATCCTGGCGACACTGCTTTTCTTGATCTTTAACGGCCATCTGCATGCGATCGAGTTGATCTCTGATAGTTTTCTCACAATGCCGGTAGCGGTGGATGGTATTTCACGGAATGGGTTAATCGAACTGGTCGCCTGGGGTAGTCGTCTGTTTGCAGGGGGGCTGATTATTGCATTGCCTATTGTCGGTGCAATGTTGATGGTGAACATGGGCATGGGAGTGGTGATGCGTGCTGCACCTCAACTGAATATATTTTCGGTAGGGTTTCCAATCACTATGTTGCTCGGATTCGCGCTGATGTGGGTAAGCCTGCCAAATGTTTTTGCGGTATTTACAGAGTTGCAGGATGAAGCCTTCCAGCATCTGATGCTGACCCTGAAGGTGGAGAGGTGAATCATGGCTGACAATGAAAACGGCCAGGAAAAAACAGAACAACCCTCATCGAAACGCCTTGATGATGCGAAACGAAAAGGCCAGGTACCGCGATCACGGGAGCTCAACAGCATGGCGGTTACACTGGGTGGTGTCATCTGCCTGGTGATAATGAGTGGTTCAGTTGGTGATTCCATGTCACAGATGATGAGTGATGGTTTTGTAATCACCAGAGAGCAGATATTTGATATCAACGCCATGAGCCAAAGTTTGGGTGAAGGGTTTAGGAAAGCCTTTATTGCCATAGTTCCATATTTTTTGCTAGTGATCGTAGCAGCAATTCTCAGTTCCGTAGCTTTGGGTGGTTTTTCAATCAGTGCGGAATCCATGACACCAAAGCTGAGCAAGTTGAGTCCTTTGAAAGGATTGAAAAGGATGTTTTCAGCAAAAAGCTTGGTGGAGATGTTGAAAGCAATGGCGAAATTTTTGTTTATTGGTGGCACAACCATATTGTTGTTGCGAGCGACATTGGACCAATTTCTGGCGCTACACAATATGGAAATTACCCCAGCATTGCAGCATCTCAGCGCGCTTATTGGCTGGTCGGTTATTTTAATGAGTGCAACACTGATTCTTATCGCGGCAATTGATGTGCCTTTTCAATTATGGGAGCACAAGCGTCAATTGAAAATGACCCGTCAGGAAGTGCGCGATGAGATGAAGGAGACGGAAGGGCGTCCTGAAGTCAAAGGACGGATACGCCAGTTACAACGGGAGATGGCACAAAGACGGATGATGCAGGAAGTTCCTCAGGCTGATGTTATTGTGACAAACCCGACTCACTATGCTGTAGCACTTAAGTATGATCCAGAGGCGATGCATGCGCCGAAACTTGTCGCCAAGGGTGCTGATCTTGTGGCGCAGAATATTCGTAAGGTTGGCGCTGAACACAAGGTGCCTGTTGTAGAGTCCCCCGTTCTGGCCAGAGCCATATTTTTCCATACTGAATTGAATGCCTTCATTCCTGCTGGTCTCTACATGGCCGTGGCCCGTCTATTGGCTTATGTATTTCAGCTTAAGGCCTATAGCGCTGAAGGTGGTCTATATCCCGAGATGCCTGATGATTTAGAGGTACCGGAGGAGTATCAGCATGAATAATTTTCGGCTGCTGATAATCTGCACTAACTCGGATGAAGAGAATGGATAATATTGCAATTTTAGACAACATCAAACAACTGGGTGCACGAGGTCTCGGAGCACCACTAGTGCTGGTGATGTTGTTGGCAATGCTGGTTATTCCTCTGCCACCTATCGCATTGGATATGTTTTTTACCTTCAATATCACGCTCTCTTTGGTTGTGATGTTGGTCGTTATCTATACTCGTCGGCCGTTGGAATTCTCAGTTTTTCCCAGTATGTTGCTGATTGCCACCCTATTAAGATTGGCGCTCAATGTTGCATCGACTCGGGTGGTACTGCTTGAAGGGCACACTGGTGGTGATGCTGCGGGTAAGGTAATCGAAGCCTTCGGTTCGTTCGTAATCGGTGGTAACTATGCGGTTGGTCTGGTGGTATTTCTGATTTTAGTAATCATTAACTTTGTAGTGGTCACCAAAGGTGCGGGCCGGGTTTCAGAGGTCAGTGCAAGATTTACCCTGGATGCCATGCCAGGTAAACAGATGGCCATCGATGCAGACCTCAACTCTGGCCTGATCGACCAGGATGAAGCGAGAACGCGAAGAGAAGATGTAGCTCGCGAGGCAGACTTTTATGGTGCCATGGATGGTGCAAGTAAGTTTGTTCGCGGTGATGCTATTGCAGGTATTTTGATTCTGTTCATCAATATTATTGGTGGTCTCTCCATTGGTATGGCGCAACATGGTCTGGATTTCTCAACGGCCTTACAGAACTATGTGTTGTTAACCATTGGTGACGGCCTGGTAGCGCAAATTCCCTCACTGTTACTCTCTACCTCGGCTGCAATAATCGTAACCCGGGTTGCCAGTACACAGGATGTGGGTGGGCAGATCGTCAGCCAGCTATTCAATAGCCCCAAAGCATTGTCCGTTGCAGCGGCAGTTTTGTTTTTGATGGGTATTATTCCAGGCATGCCCAATTTTGCCTTTCTAACACTTGCGGCTGCAGCGGCCGGGGGAGCCTGGCTGATCTGGCAACGCCAGCAACAACCTGAGGAAGAGCTGCTTGTCGAAGAACCTGTTGAACAACCTGAGCAGCGGGATCTGAGTTGGGATGATGTTCAGCCCGTTGACCTGGTAGGTTTGGAAGTCGGTTATCGGCTGATCCCATTGGTTGATCGCAATCAGGGTGGTCAGTTGATGAACAGGATCAAAGGTGTCCGGCGTAAACTCTCTCAGGAACTGGGCTTTCTTATCCCATCGGTTCATATTCGAGATAACCTCGATTTGGCACCTAACAACTACCGAATTTCGATCAATGGTGTGGTGGTTGCAGAGGTGGAAATCTACCCCGACCGAGAGCTGGCAATAAATCCAGGTCAGGTCTTTGGTCAGTTACAGGGTACACCAACTAAGGATCCAACATTCGGACTCGAAGCAGTTTGGATCGATCCGGAACAGAAGGATCATGCCCAAACACTGGGTTATACCGTTGTCGATGCGAGTACGGTGGTGGCTACACACTTGAGTGAAATACTCCAGTCACAGTCAAATGAACTCTTAGGTCATGAAGAGACACAACAACTGCTTGATCTGTTAGCACGAAATGCACCTAAACTGGTGGAAGACCTGGTGCCTAAAACGCTATCTCTTAGTGTGGTTACCAAGATACTTCAGAATCTTCTATCAGAACATGTTCCCATCAGGGACTTTCGTACCATTGCTGAGACATTGGCTGAGCAATCTACACGCAGTCAGGATCCAAATGTGTTAACAGCCGCTGTTCGTGTGGCTTTATCACGGGGGATAGTGCAGAAACTTATAGGTACCACAGAAGAGATTCCTGTTGCTGTTTTAGATCCTGGATTGGAACAACTGTTACAACGCACCTTGCAGGCATCTGAAGATGGTCAGGCTGGTTTTGAACCTGGATTGGCCGAACGACTTCAGAATGCACTGGCTGAGACCCAGGCTTCAATGGAGGCGCAAGGACAACAAGGCTTACTGCTGGTTGCTGCGCCTATTCGGTCCTGGATGGCGCGTTTTGCAAAGCATACTGCACCAGGTATGCATATCCTCTCTTACAATGAAGTCCCGGATAATCGACAGATCAAAGTGATTTCTACGATAGGAAACGGAGAGGCTGCAGCAAGGGCATAGTTACTAACCAGGTCATAGGTATTAATACTCGACGGCCTGTCGTTAAATATCATAAGGGTAGGGGCTACAAGCGTGGCTCAGCTCGGTGTTGCGGCTCTTGACGCGGGCTGGGCCATTCCATCCTTAGGTCCGTAAACGGCACATCCTTGTGCCACGCCTTGATCTGAGCCACGCTTGTAGCCCTAATTGCGATTTATGGCAACTTTATTGATCACACGGCTTCCTTGCTCAGGCTTAACCAGAGACATCAAAGGTCGATCGAATGTGTCGAGGTGAGGTTATTAAACAATAGCAATAAATGGTCAGCATTACGTCTTGTAATCGCAATTGTGATCTGTCAATCTTGCCGCGCATAAAGATGGAACATCTGTTCTGGAGGGAGCCTGTGAATAGTCTAATGGGAACTCCAGTACTACTGGTGTTCATAACGAAAAGTATATTGTCTTCAGCCTGTTTTAAATATGGTAGAGAGTCCAGTTTTAAGGCGTTTATTTGTTCCACTAAAAAGTTTTGGGTTTATTTAATTAGTGAATCTACATTTTATAATGGAACAAGGGTCTACTGTGATGAATAGGTTAAAAAGAAGACAAAAGCCATGTTTCGTAGATTATTTCTACGAAGTCTATAGAAGTCAGTCTCTCCGTGAACCGATTCATGAATTGACCGGAAGAAATTAACCGAGCCAAGAATCTCTGACTTTCCATCTGCAATAAAAGCTTTCGATATATAGTCCACCAAGATGCGGTTGAATGCATCTGCTATGGGTATGTTTTAAGAATTAAAGTTGTATCAGGTGAGCAGGCATAACTCTGAGTACATCATTCCACTAAAGATTATGGCGGGATTAAAAGATGATAAATATCTGTAAAATTCACAAATCCATTACACTTGTTCAAGTGGCGATCATTGTTATATCGTGCCTGGTATCGTCCTTGGGTGTTGTGAGCACACATTCTGTGACAGTCTACGCCTGGTATCTGGCAATGGCTGGTATTGTATCGGTCATAACGACATCTATTGCATTAGGTATTGTTCTCATACTTACGCGTTTAATTTATCCATCCAGATCACGTAAATTGTCCGAGTCTGATTGTCGTTGGTTCGTTCGGCCGAAACCTAACCTGGCTTGTGGAATGGATTAAGGTAACTCTGAGACGGTGCATTCTGGCGGCAGGCTATCAGTTTATACTTTGTTAAGAGGTTCCTTAAGCTTTAACCACGGAATACACGGATTGCACGGAAAGTGAACAAACAACCCTTCCGTGTTGTTCCGTGTTATCCGTGGTTGATGAAGATTTTTGAGTGTCTATATTTATGTTTTAACCACGGAATGCACGGATTACACGGAAAGTGAACAAACAACCCTTCCGTGTTGTTCCGTGTTATCCGTGGTTGATGAAGATTTTTGAGTGTCTATATTTATGCTTTAACCACGGAATACACGGAATACACGGATTACACGGAAAATGAACAAACAATCCTTCCGTGTTGCTCTGTGTCATCCGTGGTTGAAGAGGGTTTTTGAATATCTATATATATGCTTTAACCACGGAATACACGGATTACACGGAAAATGAACAAACAA